>JACCSD010000327.1 GCA_013813185.1 Burkholderiaceae bacterium | reverse complement strand
GTCGAGAAGCCGACGATCGTGGTCGAGCGGCCGTGAAAATTCCCGTTTGCAACGACGATGTTCGCGCGATCATCGGCGATGCCTTTGATGCGATAGCCCCAGCGGCGTGCCGCCTTGATGGCGGTTTCGACCGATTCAGCACCGCCGCTGGCGGGAAGCGCCTTCGCCGGCTTTGACAGATCGGCGACTTCAATCAGCTTGGCGAGAAATGGGCCGAGCTCGGTCGAGTGATACGCGCGCGAGGTGACTGCGACGCGCTGCGCCTGATCGGTCAGTGCGGCGACCAGTCGCGGATGCGCATGGCCATGACTGACGGCCGAGTACGCCGACATGAAGTCGAGATAGCGTTTGCTGTCGGCGTCCCAGAGCCAACTGCCTTCGCCGCGATCGAGCACGACCGGAATCGGTGCGTAGTTCGGCGCCGCAACGCTTTTTTCGACAGCGATTGCCAGTTCGGCCTGGTTGATTTTCATCTCGACTCGTGCGTTCATGTCTGCCTCGCTCCCTGTGACAACACTGTAGGGATGACGTGCGAAATTCGAGGCGGAAGTAACGAGGTGGAAATGCCGAAATGGAGCGGCTTTACTCGTGAAACCGCAGATTCGGCGGTGCGCCGCAGCGCAGCGCTCGGAGGGCCGCTAGGGCAGCGGATAACCGCGAAACGGCTTGACAGTCTGCAGCTCCGGTTTCGACGTGATTTTCTCGACGCCGAGGGTCGGATCATCGGTCCACGCATTGGTCAGCTCGCGGTAGTGATCGAGATCGCGACACGCCAGCCGCAATACGTAATCGCACTGTCCCGACACCAGAAAGCACTCGACGACTTCATCGGCGGCGCGCGTGCGTTGCTCGAAACGCGCGTGTGTCGCCTGTTTTTGGTCTCTTAATGTGACTTCGACCACAACCGTAAGAATGCCTCCCAACTTGCGCGGCTCGACCAGTGCCATATAGCCCGAGATGATGCCGGCGCGCTCCAGCCGGCGCACGCGCTCCAGACACGCGCGCGGGCTCAACGCGATGCGGGTGGAGAGGTCCTGGTTGGTGATGCGCCCGTCGAGCTGCAGCGTCTCCAGAATCTTGCGGTCGATGCGGTCGAGGTCGCGTGTGGCCATGATTCGAGTATACGAAGCATCGCCGCCGTCATGGGGCGCACAGGTCGAGCGCGTAGCATCGGGCGCAGTCCCCGCGCGCAAGAAAATACGTCAACCATGGCGATCTTCGATTCCTCCGCGTTGAATCCCGGAGTGCGCCCGCGCGAGGTGCTCTCGTGGGCGGGCTACGACTTTGCCAATTCGGGGTACACGACTGTCGTCTTGACAGCGGTGTTCAACGCGTACTTCGTCAGCGTCGTCGCCAACGGCGCCGATTGGGGCACGCTGGCATGGACGGTCACGCTCGCGGTGTCGAACGCCGGGGTGATGCTCACGATGCCGATCATCGGTGCCTACGCCGATCTGCGCGCGCGCAAGCAATGGCTACTACGAATCTCGACGATCGGCTGCGTGTTGTCGACCGCGGCGCTGGCGTTAGCCGGGCGTGGCGACGTCGCGATTGCGGTTGCCGCGATCGTCGTTTCGAATTTTTTCTTCCAGATCGGCGTCTCGCTGATCGGCGCCTTTCTGCCGGAGATAGCGCGCCCCGCTGCACTCGGGAAAGTGTCTGGCTGGGGCTGGAGCTTCGGCTACCTGGGCGGCCTGGTGACACTTGCGGTGTGCCTCGCGTATGTCACATGGGCGCGCGGGCAGGGCGGTGTGGCGGAAGAGTTCGTGCCGGGAACGATGCTGATTACGGCGGGAATTTTCGCTCTCGCTGCGCTGCCGACGTTGTTCATTCTTCGCGAGCGGGCCGTGCCGCAGCGGCAAGGCAGCGTCGATGTGGTTCGCGGCGCGGTCTTGCGTCTGGCTTCGACCTTGAAACACATTGGCAACTTTCGAGACTTCGCGCGCCTCTTGCTGTGCAGCACGTTCTACCAGGCCGGGGTCGCCGTCGTCATCGCACTGGCTGCCATCTATGCGCAGGAAGTGATGAAGTTTTCGTTCGAACAAACCCTTCAGCTCGTTTTGATCGTCAACATCACGGCGGCGATCGGAGCATTTGCTTTCGGCTACGTGCAAGACCGGCTCGGCCATAAGAAAGCGCTGGCGCTGACGTTGCTGTTGTGGATCGCGATGACGGCGGTGGCGTCGACGGCGACGACGTCGGCGATGTTCTGGGTGTCTGCCAATCTGGCCGGGCTTGCCATGGGGTCGAGCCAATCAGCCGGGCGCGCGATGGTCGGTGTTTTCGCTCCACCGACGAGGCTTGCCGAGTTCTATGGCCTATGGACGTTATCCGTGCAAGTGGCGGCGATCGTCGGGCCGCTGACTTATGGCGCCGTCGTTTATCTGACCGACAACAATCACCGGCTCGGCATGATGATTACGGGCGGCTTTTTCGTGATCGGGCTGCTGTTGATCGCATCCATCGACATCGATCGTGGTCGGCGAGCGGCGGCGACTGGCGCCTAAGCGAGAGCGCGTTCGGAAACAGAAGGTGCTGAGCTCGCTTGGACGCCACGCAACTGCTGTAGACGCTGCAACGATCGCTCCGGCGCAATGCAAGTGGCAGCGGTCGCTGCAGACTCCTGCAGCCACAGCCCTGCAATTTCGAACGCCGGCCGATTCGACGTGATCGATGCCAGCACCTGCTCGACCACGTCGTCGCCGCTCAGCGTGTAGCGGCCGAGGCGCTTGATCAGGGTGAAGCCAATCGGGCCGCGGCCGTCGTAAGCGCGCCAGACGAGGCCGGTACACACGAGCCGAGCCGAAGTGTTGAAGTCGAACTCGAAGTCGTACGCCTTGCCGAGGTGGCCGAACGCCTCGCGCACCGCGTGGCCAATCTCGTCGGCAGGCACGCGCGGACGCAGCAGTAGCGCATGATCCGCCTGCGCGCACTCCTCGAGCGGGTTGATGCGAACGCCGCGGCTGATCGCTTCCAGCACGACGCCTCGGCCGCGATCCTCGCGCTCGACAATCGGCAGCCGGCGCTCGATCCACGGATCGGCGCCGAGCCCCTGAGCACGCAACTCGGCGGCGCCGCCGATGTAGATCGCCGCGTGCGACCAGAAGCCGGGCAGCAGCGCAGCCGTGATCTTGTCCTCGGCGCGCACCAGCAGCACATCACCGAAGCGCGCCGTGCTTCGAATATCGTCGAGGACCCCAGGCGTCAGTCCGCGCACGTGATCCGGCGCAGGGCGTAGCGACGCGAGCACGGTGCCGAGCGCCGCCTGCGATCCGTACTGCGCGAGGCGCAGCGGCCGAAACAGCGTGCGTAGCGCTGCCTTCCAGTCGCGATGCAGCCGCTTGCGAAAGATCGCCCAGAAGTCGACGTTCAACGCGCGCCCGGTCGGCCACCGCAGTGTCGGTGAACAGACGGCAGTCAGCATCGGTCGCGCACAGCGCGCGGATGAGTCGGCGCTTTGCCAGCCAGTACAGGTGCGCCTGCGCGACTTTCAGATAGTTGTAGATCGAGGTGTACGACAGCAGCACGTCTTCGAAGAAACCGCCTTCGAGGCCGAATTTGCCGTCGGGCTCGTTCAACTTCGACCGGAGCGCGCGGTCGGCTTCGACCACTTCCATCAGGCGCAGCGACCGGCGGTACAGCGCGAGCGCTGCGCAGTAACCGATGACGAATCCTCGTAGACGCAGATCGCGCATGTCGCGCCGCGCGTACGACTTATGCCGGTGAATGATCTCCCACAAAGCGCGCCGGTAGTTGCGGTAGCTCAACAGCATCTGCCGCACAGCGTCGTCTTCCTGCGGCGTGAAGTAGCCGCGCCGGCCCGGCGACATCGACGTGCGCGCATGCTCCATCCCAGCTTCAAGACCCTGCAACCCCGGCAGAATGTCGCGCAGCGCGGCAACATCGTTGTCGAGCTGGCGCGCGTAGGTTGCGCGATCGGTCATCGAGAACGCGTGACGTCGCTCGGCACGAGCTAATTGCATCGGTTACAGTGCGGCGAGTCCCGCCCTTGCAACACGCGCGTCTTCGCTCGACTTGACCCCCGACACGCCGATCGCGCCGACGACGTGGCCGTCGACGATGACCGGCACGCCGCCTTCGAGCATGCCGTCCAGTGGTGCCGACAGGAATGCGGTGCGCCCCTGATTGATCATGTCTTCGTACAGCTTGGTCTCCCGCTTGCCGAGCGCGGCCGCGCGTGCCTTGGCGGGTGCAATCGCCGATGAGATCGGAGCCACCCCGTCGAGCCGGTGAAGCAGCAGCAGATGACCGCCATCGTCGCAGATCGCGATCACGACGTCCCACTGGTTGTTACGGGCCTCGGCTTCCGCTGCGGCTGCCATGCGCGCCGCGTCTTCGAGGGTCAGCATTGGTTTGCTTTTCATCGTTCGCTCTCTCAATCTACCAACGCCAAAACGTGATGATGCAACTGAGACCCCCACTCGCGCAGCGCTACGTGCGATTGCAGCAGCGCGGCGGGACCGGGGATCAATTGGTACGGCGCGAACGGCCGCTGCGCGGTGTACCCGGTCGGCGCGGAAACAACCGCCAGGCCGGCCAGCTCGAACGCGCGTTGCGCGCGCGGCATATGCACTGCGTCAGTCACAAGCGCGATGCGGCTGATCTGCTGCGCCTTCAGATCTCTTGCCACGATCAGCGCTTGCTCGCGCGTTGTTTCGGCGGCGGCATCGACCCACTTGACGGGCGCGTTGAATTCACGAGCCATCAATTCGCGCATCAGCGTGCCTTCGGCAAGTTGTCCGCCGGTGGGTTTGCCACCGCTGACGTACACGGGCAGTCCGGTCTCGCGCGCGAGACGCGCGCCGTAACGGGTACGCCGCAATGTGTAGTCATTCACTGTCTCGCCGCCCCATTCGGGCGAACCCAGGTTGCGACCACCGCCCAACACGACGATCGCCTGCGCTCGTTTGACCTCCTCGATCAAGACAGGCAGCGGTTCCAGCGACCGAACCAGCGCATTGGCAACGACCGGCGTCGACAGCGCGAGAAACAACACTTGCGAGGAAACGATCAGTGCCACGCCAGCGATTCGCCGCCGCTTCAGCATCAACACACCGAGCAGCGTCAATACGATCAGCGACGTCGGCGGCAGCAGCAGGTCCGATAAGGCGTAGTTGAACGTCACGCGTGGATCGCGCTTTTGATTTGTTCGAGTGCAGTCGGATCCTCGATCGTCGTGAGATCGCCTGGGTCGCGACCCTCGGCGAGCGCCTGAATCGATCGCCGCAGCAGCTTGCCGGAGCGCGTCTTGGGCAGCACGCTGACAAAATGCACGCGCGACGGCCGAGCGACGGCACCAAGCTGCGAGTCGACCACTTTCAACATCTCGCCTTCGTGCGCAAGCGTCTTTTCTTGCGTGTCCGCATGCGTCGGATCTTTGAGAATCACGAATGCCAGCGCTACCTGTCCCTTCAGCGGATCGGCTACCCCGACGACGGCGACTTCGGCGACATTCGGATGCGACGACAGCGATTCTTCGATCTCGCGCGTGCCGAGCCGGTGTCCCGCGACGTTGATCACGTCGTCGGTGCGGCCGAGGATGAAGAAGTAGCCGTCTTCGTCGCGGATGCCCCAGTCGAACGTTGAATAGACGTTCTGATTCGGCACGCTGGTCCAGTACGTGCGCACGAACCGCTGATCATCGCGCCACACCGTCGTCATGCAGCCGGGCGGCAACGGACCTTCGATCGCAACAACGCCTTTCTGGTGCGGTTGGGTGATCTCTTCGCCGGTGGATTCGTTGTAAATCTTGACCGAGTACCCGGCGGCTGGAACACCGGGTGAGCCGAACTTCGTTGGCAGGGCCTCAACGTCGCGCGAAATTCCGAGAATCGGCCAACCGGTTTCGGTCTGCCAGTAGTTGTCGATGACCGGCTTGCCGATGCCGTCGGCGATCCAGCGCGCGGTCGTTTCGTCGAGCGGCTCGCCGGCAAGGAATAGCAGCCGCAAGCTCGACAAATCGTATTTCTTCAACAGCGTAAGGTCTTGCTTCTTCAGCACGCGGATCGCGGTGGGCGACGAGAACATCACGTTGACTTTGTACTTCTCGACGATGCTCCACCAGATGCCGCCGTCGGGCCGGATCGGTAGGCCTTCGTACATGACGGTGGCCATGCCGTTGATCAGCGGTCCATAGACGATGTACGAATGACCAACGACCCAGCCGATGTCGCTGGTTGAAAAAAAGGTTTCGCCCGGGCGGCCGCAAAAAATGTCGCGCATCGATGCGGCCAGTGCCACGGCGTAACCGCCGGTGTCGC
>JACCSD010000293.1 GCA_013813185.1 Burkholderiaceae bacterium | reverse complement strand
TACGTTGATTCACGCAGCGTCACACTCGACGCACCGAAACCTTGACGTCCATCCCGACGTAATCCGAAGCTGAGCCGAACCAGCTGCCGCTCAGCGGCGCGGCCAGCTTTGGATCGCGTGCGAAGGCGACTCGAATCAGATTGGCGCTTCTGAAAACTGCATTGGTCGGGTCGAAGGGAACCCACCCGGCGCCGGGCAGATACACATCGAGCCACGCATGCGTGGCACCGGCGCCGACAACGCCTTCATCCCAACCGGTGTCCTGTGCCGGGTCATACAGGTATCCCGACACGAACCGCCCCGCCATTCCCAATCGCCGCACAGCCTCCATCATCAGCAACGCGTAGTCGCGACAGCTACCCGATCCGCGCTCGAGTGTTTCATCGGGCGTCTGCGTGCCCTCCTCGTTGCGCACCTCGTACGTGAGCCCGCTTTTTATCGCTTCCGCCAACGACATCAGCAATTCCTTGGTGTCGGGCCGCGCCGCCTGCGCGAAGAACGGGCGCATCCATTCGTACAGCCGGCCATCCGGATCGAGATAGTGCGGCTCGAGCATTGCACCGAGATCGCGCCGCTCTTCGCCGCTGTAATCAAACGGCCAGCGTTGCGCATGCACCGCTAGCGGCAGGTCCTGCGCGCTGCGCACGCGATGCTGCTCGATCTTGAAGCGGCATTCGATCTTCAGCTCCGCCGATTCGGCCTGCGGCGTGACCAGCGTGACCGAGTTGGACTGCGTGTCGAGCATCCAGTCGATACGCGACGGCACGCTGACGTGCACGCCGGCTTCGAGCACCTGAACGTCGTGCCCCTCGCGCGGGCGGAACATCAACCGGTGTTGACCGAAACGCACCGGCTTCCGGTAGTGATAAGTCGTGACATGCTCGACCGTCAGCAGACTCAGCGGGCCGGCGGCGGCGCTGCTTGCAAGCGGCTCGCTGACAACCAACGTGCTGGCGGCCAACGAGTCATTGCTCATGCTAGCCAGTCAGCCCCGTCTGTTCCGGCAGGCCGAACATCAGATTCATGTTCTGCACCGCGGCACCGCTTGCGCCCTTGCCGAGGTTGTCGAGGCGCGCCACGAGCAGCGCCTGTTCGTTTGCATCGTTGGCAAACACGAACACTTCGATGCGGTTGGTGCCATTGACGGCTTCCGGTTCGAGGTACGCGCCGTCGCGCAGTGCCGCGCTATCGTTCAGCGGCCGCACACTGATGAAGGGCTCATCGGCGTAGTGCTCCACGTACGCCGCATGCAGCGCGTCGCCGGTCACGCGCCCCGGCAACTGACCGGTATGCAGCGGAATCGATAACAGCATGCCGCGCATGAAATCACCCACATGCGGTGTAAATACTGGCGCGCGATCAAGAAGGCCCATTGTCTGCATCTCTGGGAGATGCTTGTGAGCAAGATTGAGTCCGTACAAGACGATCTTCGCGGGGCGGTTTTCGGTGCGCTGGTACGCGTCGATCAAGCGGCGGCCCCCGCCCGAATATCCCGAGACTGCGTTGACACTGACCAATGTGCTCGGCGGAAGAATTTCTCGTTCGCGCAGCGGACGCAGCAGCGCAATCGCGCCGGTCGGGTAGCAGCCTGGATTCGAAACGCGGTGCGCCGAAGCGATTGTTGTGCGTTGCGTGCGCGTCATTTCCGGAAACCCATAGACCCAGTCCGGCGCCGTGCGGTGTGCGCTGCTCGCGTCGATAAAGCGCGTCGCGCCCTCCCCGGTCAGCGCGACCGTTTCGCGCGCAGCATCGTCCGGCAAGCAAAGGATCACCAGATCGACGGCGTTGAGCACGCCGAGCTTCGCAAGGGCGTCCTTGCGCTGCTTCACTGGCAAGCTCACCAGCTCGATATCGTTGCGCGCGATCAAGCGCTCGCGGATTTCGAGCCCTGTGGTTCCGTGTTCGCCGTCGATGAATACTTTCGGCTTTGCCATCACTGCTCCGTAGAAGCGACTAAGCGTTGACCAGATCTGCCTGCGTAGTGAACGCGTCGGCAAAGAACTCGCTGCCAGGCAACCCGCATTGTCCAACGAAGTCGCGCCGCGCAGCGTCGATCATCGCCGGCGCACCGCACGCGTAAACCTGAAATGCCGATAAATCGGGCAGGTCGTCCATGACCGCTCGATGAACAAATCCGGCGCGGCCCTGCCATGCATCTTCCGGCTGCGGCTCGGACAGGACGGGGACATAGCGAAAATTCGGCTGCTCGCGTGACCACCGCTGGGGCAGATCGGCCATGTACAGGTCGGGCTTTGCGCGCGCGCCCCAGTACAAGTGCACGTTGCGTGCCGGGGTGTCGGCTTCATCCCGGTTGATCCGTTTGTAGAACACGTGCTCCGCGATCGCTTTGACTGGAGCAAATCCGGTTCCGCCCGCGAGCAGCACGATCGGCCGCGCATTGTCTTCGCGCAGAAAGAACGTGCCGAGCGGCGCTTCGATGCGCAGAATGTCGCGTTCTTTCACCGACGGCTCGACCACGCCGAACAGGCGATCGGTAAACACACCGCCCGGCGTGCGTCGGATATGCAGCTGAATCAATTCGTCCGCGTGCGGGGCGGTCGCGATCGAATACTGGCGGCGTGCACCGTCCTTCAGAATGAAATCGAGATACTGCCCAGCACGAAACTGCAATCGCTCGTTAGCCGGCAGTTGCAGCGAGATCACCGCAACGTCGGGTGCAGGCCATTCGATCTTGGCGATGCGCGCCGGCATCTTGCGAATCGGAATATCGCCGAAGCCAGTCAGCTCGCGGGCCTCGATCACGATATCGCTCTGCGGGCGCGACGAGCAAAAGAGTGCGAAACCTTTAGCCTCGTCGTCGGCCGACAGCGCCGAAGAGGAGTGCGCGCGATGCACGAGCTGGCCTTCTACGAGCCGGCCGCGGCAGGTGCCACACGCGCCGTTCTTGCACCCATACGGCAGCCCGACGCCGTTGCGCAAAGCAGCTTCGAGCACAGTTTCGTCGCCGTCGACGCTAAACGCGCGCCCGCTTGGGCGAACGGTGACGTTAAAACCCATGCGGGTGCTACGGCCTCAAGTACGCCTAACCCTCGCGGCTTTGCAGTTGCGTGATTCGTTGCACGCCCGACGGCGTGTAGACCACTTCCGGAATGAACTGCTTTTCTTCGAGCTTGCGATTGCGCAGCGTGATCTTGCACACCTCGAACGTCACGCCCTGCGACTTCAGGTCTTC
>JACCSD010000280.1 GCA_013813185.1 Burkholderiaceae bacterium | reverse complement strand
CCGACAGGAAGTCGTCCGACAACGAGCCCTACCTGCGTGAAGTGCGCGGTCGTTTCGCATCGATCATCGGTGCGCAGGCTGACGACGTTGCAATCACGAAGAACGTTACCGAAGGGCTCAATGCGGTGGCGTCGGGATTGCGCTGGAGCGCCGGGGACAACGTCGTGCTGTGCGCCGCGCTCGAGCATCCGAACAACACCTACGCCTGGCTGGCGCTGCGCGAGCGTGGTGTCGAGCTGCGGACGATCGAGCCGCTCGACGATGCAATCGATGCCGCGGCAATGGCTGAAGCAATCGATCGCCGCACGCGCGTCGTAGCTGTCTCGTCGGTGACGTTTACGCCCGGTTTTCGCACCGATCTCGCTGAAATCGGCCGCGAATCCCGGCGCGCCGGCGCGATGTTCGTCGTCGACGGCGTGCAGTCGACCGGGGTGTTGGAGTTGAATGTCGAGACTGCATTGGTCGACGCGCTCGCCACTTCGACCAGCAAGGGACTGCTCGGCGTTCCCGGTCTCGGCTTCCTGTACGTGCGACGAAGTTGGGCCGAGCAATTGACTCCGGCATCGATCGGCCGCTACAGCGTTGTTCGCAGTGGCCATCAATCCGAGATCGAAAGCTTCGACTACCGGCTGCTGGGCGACGCGCGGCGCTTTGAAGCGGGCAACTACAACTGGATCGGCCTCGCCGCGGCGCACGCATCGATGGGGGAACTGCTTGACATCGGCGTTGCAAACATCGAAGAGCACGCGGTCAGGCTGGCGCGCTCACTTGCAACCGGCCTGCGCGAGCGGGGCTTCATGGTGAGCCAGCCGCCACGCGAATCTTTGCGCAGTCATCTGGTCACCGTCGGCAAGCTCGGCTCGGGCAGCGCGTACTCGACCGACGATCCGAAGCTAAATCGATTCGCCGCTGCGCTCGAAGCCGGCAACGTCAACTTCTCGGTACGGCGTGGATTGTTGCGGTTCGGTTTTCACTGCTACAACGATGCGTCGGATGTGGCAAAGGTGCTGGCAGTCGCAGACGGCGTCGGTTGAATGAGTTCCGTTAAATCAACAGAGCGCGAAAGTGCTTCGGCTGCATGTCCATCTATCCCGCTTGCTCACGTGGCATCTCCCATCCCGGGAAGACCAATGCACCAGGATGGCACGTCAGAGCTCGCGCCAATACCTTAGCCCGCTCGACGCCGAGCCGAACACGATCGTTCTCGATAGCGGAGATAGTCGTCTGCGGAATTCCCGAAGCTTGAGCCAACTGGTTCTGGCTCATTTCCTGTAGTTCACGAACAATGCGAACTGACTCCCCGACTGTTACCTCAATGCGCTTCTTGGCAGCGCGAAAGTCTCTCATCATGGCCTCCGATAGTCGTGTGCTCAGCCGCAAATCGGTAGATAACACGCCAATGTTCGCCGAGGCGGGACCGTAACCTTTCCACTGCCCCGCGAGCGCCAAGCCAGGTGCAACATTGTTTCTTGGCGCCACAGTTGCTCAGGCGAGCCGCCCGACCACCCGTTCGGCGAACGCTCTGGTCCCCAATGGCCCGCCAAGATCATGTGTGCGTTCCTTTGGCTCCGCAAGAGCTGAGTCAATCGCGTTGTGAATCGATCGCGCCGCTTTCTCACCCGCACGCAATCCCCGATGCTCGGCCAGCCATTCGAGCAACATCGCCGCCGACAGAATCAGCGACGTCGGATTGGCGATATCGCGGCCGGCAATATCGGGTGCCGAGCCATGCTGCGCCTGCGCGGCGCAGCGCGTCTCGCCCGCGTTGATCGATCCGGCCAACCCGAGCGAGCCCGACAACTCGGACGCTAGATCGGAAAGAATGTCCGCATAAAAATTTGTCGCGAGCACCACGTCGAAGCGGCCCGGATCGCGCACTAGCCGTGCAGCCATTGCATCGACGATGATCTCTTCAAGCTCGATGTCCGGATACTCGCGCGCGACTGTTCTTGTCACTTCGAGAAACAATCCGTCAGTCAGGATGAAGTTGTTCGCCTTGTGCACCGCTGTCACGCGCTTCTGCTTCTGCCGGCGGCGCGCGAGATCGAACGCGCGTCGTGCAATGCGCTCGCACGCGTGGCGCGTGATCTTTCGCAGCGACATCGCGATATCGGGCGTGGGCATGAATTCGCCCGAGCCTGCGTGCATGTTGCGATCGGGATAAAAACCTTCGGTGCACTCGCGCATGATCACGAGATCCATTGCGGCGTGCCCGCGGCCGAGGCCAGGACGAGTACGCGCCGGACGAACGTTGGCGTATAGATCCAGCTTGACCCGGAAGGCGGCAGACACGTTGACGCCGCCCTTGTCGCGCGCGGGGTAATCGAGATGCGAGATGGGCCCCAGCAGGATGCCGTCGCATTCGCGCGCGCGAGCTAACACCTCATCGGGCAAAGTCGTTCCCGTCTTGGCCAGTGCTGCGAACCCGATGTCGGCGAATTCGAATACCAGGCCCAACTCGTGGTTTGCGTTGACCGCGTGCAGCACGCGCAACGTTGCGTCGGTGATTTCGGTGCCAATCCCGTCACCCGGCAGCACAAGAATATTCACGCGTCAGTCAACCTTGATCTTCGCTTCGCGAATCACCTTGGCGTATTTCGCCAGCTCGGAACGGATAAAGCTCGCAAACTCGTCTGGCGTGTTACCCACCGGATCCGCGCCGAGCGTTTTCAGGCGCGCGATCATGTCGGGCTCGCGCAGCGCGGCGACCGTTTCTCGATGCAATCGCGCGACGATGTCGGGCGGCGTTCCGGCAGGGGCCAATAACGCGTACCACGAGTTGACTTCGTAGCCCGTCAGTCCCGCTTCAACAAACGTCGGTACATCGGGGAGATCAGCCGAGCGCTGCGGCGCCGCCAGCGCCAGCGCACGCAGTTTCCCGCCTTTGATGTGCGGGCTTGCGGAAGCGGCCGTATCGAACATCACGTCGACCTGCCCGCCCATCACGGCGACCAGCGCAGGTGCGC
>JACCSD010000228.1 GCA_013813185.1 Burkholderiaceae bacterium | reverse complement strand
TGGTCGTATCGCAATGAAGGCGTGTTTCATGAGGCGGTAACCAATGCCATCCTGGACGATCTGGTCAAGGCCGTCGCGCCGCGCTTCATGCGCCTGACCGCAAAGTGGTACGTACGCGGCGGGATTTTCACGAGCGTGACGGCAGAGCATCGAAGAAAGGGTTGGAAGGCCGCGCCGCCCGTAGAAGTACCGGAACCAGCGCCGGCCAGCCCGATTCGCGAGTAGCCATTTTGAATCTAGATCTCGATCGCCTGCAGCCGTACCCGTTCGAGCGGCTGCGTCAACTGTTTGCCGGCATCACGCCCGTCGCTGGTCTCGCGCCGATCAATCTGTCGATCGGCGAGCCGAAGCACCCGACGCCACCGTTCATCCTGGAGGCCTACGCGAAGGCGCTGCCGGGCATCGCGAGCTATCCGTTGACCGCTGGAGTGCCGGAATTGCGCGAAGCGATTGCCGCATGGGCGACCCGGCGCTATCAGCTCAGCGCGCTGGATCCTTCGACGCAGGTATTGCCGGTGACCGGCACGCGCGAAGCGCTGTTCTCGTTCGCGCAAACGGTGATCGATCGCACGCGCGCCGCGCGCGTGGTAGCGCCGAATCCGTTCTATCAGATCTACGAAGGCGCGGCGTTACTGGCGGGCGCCCAGCCGATTTACCTGCCCACTACCGCGGACGAAGGCTTCCGCATGCGATTCGAAGCGTTGACGCCTGACGAATGGCGCAACGTACAGCTGGTCTACGTTTGTTCGCCTGGCAACCCGACCGGCCACGTGATGACGCTCGACGAATGGGAGCAGCTGTTTGAGCTGTCGGATCGCTATGGATTCATCATCGCGTCCGATGAGTGTTACTCGGAGATCTACTTCGAAGAAGGAAAACCTCCGCTCGGAAGCCTGCAAGCTGCCGCGAATCTCGGTCGCGACCGCTACCCGCGCCTCGTGATGTTCTGCAGCTTGTCGAAGCGATCTAGCGTCCCGGGGATGCGGTCCGGCTTCGTCGCGGGCGATGCTGATGTGCTGCAAAAATTCCTGCTCTATCGCACGTATCACGGCACCGCGATGAGCGTCGCCGTACAGCATGCAAGCATCGCCGCCTGGCAGGATGAAGCGCACGTGGTCGAAAACCGGCGCCTGTACGCGCTCAAGTTCGCGCAGGCCACGCCAATCATCGCCACGCACCTTCCGTGTTCGATACCGGATGCCGCGTTTTATCTATGGGCGCGCACACCGATCGGCGACACCGAGTATGCGCGGCGTCTGTATGCGCACAAAAACGTGACGGTGCTGCCCGGCAGCTATCTGTCGCGCGACACCAGCAGCGGCAATCCCGGCACCGGCTATGTCAGGATTGCGCTCGTCGCTTCACCGGCCGAAGCCGCCGACGCCGCCGCCCGTATCGCATCGCTCAATGTTGAAAGCTCTGAATGAATCCTGAAGCCATCATCAACGACGCGTACGAACAGCGCGCGACGATCAGTGCGGCATCCGCGGCGTCGGAAGTGCGAATCGCAGTGGAGCAGACGATCCAGCAACTCGATGAAGGCACGCTCAGGGTTGCCGAAAAGCGCGCCGGCTCGTGGGTCGTTCATCAATGGGTCAAGAAGGCAGTGTTGTTGTCGTTCCGTCTGAACGACAACGCGCCGATGCAAGGCGGCTTCGGCCAGTTCTATGACAAGGTACCCAACAAGTTCGCCACGTGGGACAACGCTGCGTTTGCACGATCCGGTGTGCGGGTGGTTCCACCCGCGGTGGCGCGGCGCGGCAGCTTCGTTGCAAAAAACGTCGTGCTGATGCCGTCGTTCGTCAATGTCGGCGCGTACGTCGACGAAGGCACCATGGTCGACACATGGGTGACCGTCGGTTCGTGCGCGCAGATCGGCAAGCACGTGCACTTGTCGGGCGGCGTCGGCATCGGTGGCGTGCTCGAGCCGCTGCAGGCCAACCCGACCATCATCGAAGACAACTGCTTTATCGGTGCCCGTTCGGAGATCGTCGAAGGCGTCATCGTGGAGGAAAACTCGGTGATTTCAATGGGTGTGTACATCAGCCAGAGCACCAAGATCTACGACCGCTCCACCGGCGAAGTCAGCTACGGCCGCGTGCCGGCGGGCTCCGTAGTGGTAGCGGGCAACCTACCGTCGGCCGACGGCAAATACGGTCTCTACTGCGCAGTGATCGTCAAGAAAGTCGACGCCGGAACCCGCGCTAAGACGGCAATCAATGAATTGCTGCGCGATTGAGTGTTGACGGTCATCGCGCAGCAGCGGCTGGCGCAGCGGCGCCGCCAAAGGCGTCGGCCACTAAAGTGGCAACCACTGCGGTACTCGCCAGGCCGGCGCGAAAAAAGGCTAAAGCGTTTTTTCGCTTAAAGGCCCCGGCCCGGCTCCGTTCCTCGGGCGACGCCTCAATTGGCGGCGCCGCTGCGCCAGCCGCTGCTATGAGACATTGCCTCGCACCAGATGTTTTTTCTTTTCCCCCATTAAGCGAGGCCGTGCCGCCGCTTGCGCTTCGCGACCAAGGCGAGCGAACGTCCCAGGCAGCGCCGCGCCGCCCGCCGCTTGCGCGCTGCGACCAAGGCGAGCGAACGCCCCTAGGCAGCGCGGCGCTGCCCGCCGCTTGCGCTCCGCGACCAAGCCGAGCGAACCCTCAGCAGCGCAGCGCTGCCCGCCGCTTGCGTGCCGCGACCAACCGCAACCATTCGTTTCTAGAACACACCGCTAGCTAACCCCGCAGCGAGCGCCGCGCCGAGTTCACGCGCGCGGCTCAAATCGGCTTCGGGCACTTGCTTCGGCGCCAGTATTTGCTCCGGCGTCTGCGCACCGTTGCGCATGATCATCGGTGGCGCGATTTCTTTCAGCCGCAGTCCGGTCGCGATGCGCTGGATCTGGCGCGCGGCACCTTCACCGTCGGTGCCAGCCGCGATGATCGCGCCATACGGTCGGCCGTTGATCTGGTCGAGTGCGCCGTAGTAAATGCGATCAAAAAAGTCCTTCATTCGCCCGGCCATCGTTGCCAGGTTTTCCGGGGTGACGAACAAGTAGCCGTGGGCGTCGAGAACGTGCGCAACGTTGGCATCGCCTGCGGTTAACAGCT
>JACCSD010000218.1 GCA_013813185.1 Burkholderiaceae bacterium | reverse complement strand
AGTGTGCCGCGGCGGTGCGATCGATGCGCAGCCGCGGGTCAACGGCAAAGTACAGCAAATCGACGATCAGATTGATCAGCACGAACACCAATGCGATCAGGCACAAGTAGGCTGCCATCACCGGAATATCCGCAAACTGCACCGACTGAATGAACAGCAATCCCATGCCGGGCCACTGAAACACGGTTTCGGTGACGATCGCAAACGCGATGATTCCGCCAATCTGCAGCCCGGTGATCGTCATCACCGGCACCAGCGTGTTCTTCAGCGCGTGGCCGAAGTGCACCGCGCGATCGGTGAGCCCGCGGGCGCGCGCGAACTTGATGTAATCGGTGCGCAACACTTCCATCATCTCAGAGCGCACCAGACGCATGATCAGCGTCAGCTGAAACAGACACAACGTGATGGCCGGCAGGATCAGGTGCTTCCATCCCGTCGTTGTCAGCAAGCCGGTGCTCCACCAGCCGAGCTGCACGGTATCGCCGCGACCATACGACGGCAGCCAACCGAGCATCACTGCGAACACGAGGATCAACAGGATGCCGATCAGAAACGTCGGCAGCGAGATGCCCACCAGCGACACCGCGAGCAGGAAATGCGAAAACCACGAATCGCGCCGCAGCGCCGTGTAAACGCCCATCGGAATTCCGACGACGATTGCGATCACCGCCGCTGCAAACGCGAGTTCGAGCGTCGCCGGCAAGCGCTCCTTGATCAGCGTTGACACAGCGCGGCCCTGGCGCAGACTGATCCCAAAATCCCCCTGCACTGCGTTGCCGATGAAGTGCCCGAACTGCACATAAAAAGGCTGGTCAAGGCCCAGGTCGCCGCGCAACCGCGTGCGATCTTCGGGTGTTGCGTCCTGCCCGAGCATCTGCGAGACCGGGTCGCCTACATACTGGAACAACAGGAAGGCGATCAACGCCACCACCAGCATGACGAGAATCGCCTGCAACAGGCGGCGAACGATAAAGGCGGTCATGGCCCGATATTAGAGCAGGCAAAAAGAAGGCCGGATCACTCTTCAGCGCCCGGCCTGTTGGCGACGACTCGACTCAATCTAGTCGATGCGTACCCACTGGACCTCAAGCCTGTTGTCGGCTCGATGCACTACGGACACGTTCTTGCGCATTGCCCATGGAATGACCTGGTTGTGCAACGGAATGTGCATCACCTGTTTGTTGTGCAGCATCAACGCGTCGGCGATCATCTGATTGCGCTTCTTGACGTCGACTTCGCCCTTGATCGATTCGACCAGCTTGTCGAACTCGGGACTGCTCACGCGGCCCAGATTGAAATTGCCATCGCCGCCCTTGCCGACCGTCATTGGCAGCGATTGCAGCGAGTACAGCGCGTCGAACGTCGGTACGCCCCAGCCCAGCAGGTAAAGCGAAGTGTCGTTTTTCTGAATCTTCGGAAAGTAGGTCGCACGCGGCATCGCGTTCAGTGACACCTTCAGTCCTAGCCTCGCCCACATCGACACCAGCGCCTTGCAGATTTCTTCGTCATTGATGTAGCGGTTGTTCGGGCAATCGAGCGTGACCCCAAACCCGTTCGGATAGCCGGCAGCCGTCAGCAATTCCTTCGCCTTTTTTTCGTCGAACGGCAGGCGCTCGTGCGATGCCGGAGTCCAGCCCAGCACCGCACGCTGGATGATCGAGCCGGTCGGGTCCGACGAGCCGCGCATCACCGCGCGCTTGATCCCCTCTATATCGATCGCGTGATACAGCGCCTGCCGCACACGCACGTCTTTGAACGGATTCTTGCCCTTGACGTCGCTGTATTGCAGCTCGTCGCGGAACTGATCCATGCCGATAAAGATCGTGCGGTTCTCGGCGCCTTCAACGACCTTGATCGAAGCCGTCTGCTTCAGGCGTGCGATGTCCTGCGGAACCGGATCAAGCAGAAAATCAATCTCGCCCGACAGCAACGCTGCGGTACGCGTCGAGTCCGACTTGATGGGCGTGTAGACGACTTCGGTGACGTTGCCCTTCTTGGTCTTTGCACCCCACCAGTTGGGATTGGTCACGAACACCGTTTTGATGTCCACTTCGCGCGACTTCAGCATGAACGGTCCGGTGCCGTTGGCGTTGCGCGCAGCGTACGTTTCTTCCTTCTGCACGAAGTTCTGCGGCGCCACGACTTTGTTCTTCTCCGCCCACCCTTTATTGACGATCCGCAACTCTGTCAACTGGCGCAGCAGCACCGGATTCGGCACCGTCGTGTAGATAATCACCGTGTTGTCATCGACCGCATGCGCACGCTGCACGCCGACCGTGTACTGGCGGAAGTTCGAGGTTGGCTGCATTGCGCGGTCGATCGAAAACACGACATCGGCCGCGGTCAAAGGAGTGCCGTCGTGAAACTTCACGCCCTGGCGCAAATTGAAGCGCCAGATCAGCGGCGTTTCCTGCTTCCAGTCGGTTGAGAGTGCGGGCACCACTTCGAACTTTTCGTTGTAGGTCACCAGCGGCTCATAGATATACGAGTTGGCGGTGTTATTAAGCCCCTCGTTTTGCGCGTGCGGATCCATGGTCAAGATGTCGCCCTGACTGGCCCAGCGCAGGGTCTTAGCGTC
Organism: Burkholderiaceae bacterium; assembly: GCA_013813185.1. Taxonomy (GTDB): domain Bacteria; phylum Pseudomonadota; class Gammaproteobacteria; order Burkholderiales; family Burkholderiaceae_F; genus JACCZX01. The sequence goes on along the minus strand of JACCSD010000218.1, from coordinate 899 downwards.
GATCACCGGGGCGACCGATAGAGCAGCAGCGAATGCGGCGATGGTGAGGCGCATCGACGTTCTCCTTATAAAATGGGTGTGCGGAAAGCTGGTCATGATGCCTACATCCGCCATGCAGCGTCAAACACCGCGGGTGCGACGGCCGCAGCGGGTTAACCCGCGATTTTCTCGTAAGCTTCGACGACTCCCACTACGGCGCTGATTTGCAGACCTTCTTTGCCCTGACGGGTTTCGCGTTGTTCATCAGCGGTGTCACTTGGCTCGTCGTCAAGGGCAGGCAGCTGAACAGACAACGCGACTTCGAACGCAGGGTCCACGCGCGCAAGCTCGGCTGGACCTATTTCGGCACCGGCGAAGGTCGTGTTGACTATCGATTCTCGGGTTCAGCTTCCGACATCGAATGGGCGATGTGGTACGACAGCGACCGTGGCGACAGGTCGCCCACCCCAAAAGCGCACTGGCAATCGGCCAACGTGCGCACTCCGCAGTTGTCGCTGGTCATCATCGGCCGCAAGCGATACCAGATGGAAAGCGGAATCGTGGGCAGATTGCTGATCGATGTGGTCACCGGGGTCGCGCAAGCCGTGGGCGGAGGCCAAGTGCGGGCAGACAAGACAGAATTTTACGAATCTGCGCTGACTCTGGATGAAGGGCGGGCCGGATTTCGCGAACGTTATGCGATCGCCGTTTCCCCCGAAATGCCAGGCGGCTGGCTCGACGACGAATTGCAAGCGGCGCTGCTCGACTGGCCCAAACCCAAACGCGGCGCTTTGTACCGCGGCGACGAAAAAATCGAAGTGACGCTAGGCCCGGACGGACTGCAAATCGTCGCGCAGCAAATGCCTGAAGATTTTGCTTTCTGGAACCACTTGGCCCGGCTCGGAGAAGCGTTAGCGCAG
>JACCSD010000213.1 GCA_013813185.1 Burkholderiaceae bacterium | reverse complement strand
CCCAGAACAGCCCACTTCATGTCGGCAGCCGATTGCGAAGGTGCTGCGGCCGCATGCCGGCAACCTGGCTAGACTCCCTGCAGCACGACGCGCGCACTCTGCGCGTGCATCGTCGCTACCAGTACCTTAAGCAATGCGTGCACGGCGCGCGAAGCGGGGGCCGGCGTGCAGGTCAGCTCGGAAAGCTCGATCACCGAGCCGATCAGCGCGTCAACTTCAACGGCGCGCCCGGCCTCCACATCCTGCAATGTCGAGGTCTTGTGCTGGCCGACTCTTTCGGCGCCCTCGATGCGCTTTTCGAGTGGCACGCGGAACGTAACCCCGAGCTTTTCGGCGATCGTCTGCGCCTCGCGCATCATGTCGGCGGCGAGCTCGCGCGTCGCAGGCTCCTGGCAAATGTCGGAAAGCGTCGCGTGAGTCAGCGCGCTGATCGGGTTAAAGCTCATGTTGCCCCATAGCTTGAGCCAGACTTCCGAGCGGATGTCATTCAGGATCGGCGCTTTAAAGCCCGCGCCGATCAGCGCTTCCGATACCCCCTTGACGCGCACGCTCTCGGTTCCATCCAATTCTCCGACTGGAAAACGGTCGCCTTCAAGCCGCTTCACTACGCCGGGCGCCAGGATCTCACCCGCGGGGTAGACAACGCACCCGATGATGCGGTGCGATTCGATGTTCTGTTCGATCACACCACTCGGATCGGCCGACTTGAGCCGATAGCCTGCGTGCGGGCCGCTGAAATTCTGGAAGTACCACCATGGCAGCCCATTTTGCAACGTCAAGACCATCGTCTCGTCATTGAGGAGCGCACGCATCTGCGGCGCCACCGCTGCAATCGTGTAGGCCTTCAGCGCCAGCAGCACGAGGTCTTGCAAACCCGCATCGGCGCAACTGGCCACCGCGCTTAAGTCTCGCGCGAGTTCTTCTTTGCCGTCGTGGTGAACGAGTTTGAGCCCGTTCTTGCGAATGGCTTCCAAATGTGCGCCCTGGTCCACGACTGTGGCTGCGTGACCCGATAGCGCAAGCCGTACGGCGAGCATGCCGCCGATTGCGCCCGCTCCAATGACTGCGATTCTCATTGTGGTTAGTCCACCTTGTTGTTCAATGTGCCGATGCCGTCGATGACGATGCTGACCGTGCTGCCCGGTTTCGTCGAACCGACGCCGACCGATGTGCCGCACGCGATGAGATCTCCCGCTTCCAGGGTCAGGTCGCGCGAATGAGACTCACCAATCGAGCCGGTGCGAATATCGCGTCGGCGACCGGATAATTCTGCCGCTCCTGGTCGTTCAGAATCGTCTTGACAATAAGCGTTGCCGGATCGACGTCGGTCGCAATTACCGGACCGAACACGCCGAACGTGTCGAAGCTCTTGGCGCGCGTCCACTGTGCGAAGCCGGGATCCTTGTTCAGGATGTCAACCGCGGTGACATCGTTGATACAGGTGTAGCCGAAGATGTGACTCGCCGCATCGGCTTCGTCCACCGCGCGGCAGCGCTTGCCGATGACAATGCCGAGCTCGCCTTCGAACAGGACCTTGCCGGCGTACGACGGTGGTGTGCGAATCGTCTCGCCGCTCGCAAGAAACGAACTGTTGGCCTTCAGAAAATAAAGCGGCTCGGCCGGGACAGCGTGAGCGAGCTTCGCGACGAGCCCATGGTAGTTGTCGACGAGTGCCACCATCTTGCTCGGGGTGGTCGGCGTCAGCAGCTTCACCGCGCTGAGCGGGACCGATTTTCCGGTCGGCCGCGGATTCGCCAACATGTCGCCCGCGTGCAGCGCGATCGTGTCGTCCGCGACCGTGCCGAAACATTCGCTGTCTTCGTAACTGACGCGTGCCCATAGCGCATCGTTACTCCTTATCTTTCGACGCTGTGTACTTCACTTATTAGAAATCCGCCACGTCCTCTTCGCGCAGGCGCCGCTTCGCCTCAGAGCGATGGTGCTGCCACAACGCAAAAACCACCGACGCCACCGCGGCTGCTAGTAGTGCTCCCGAGATCGGACGCGTCACGAAAAGCCACGGGTTGGGATCGGTCATGATCGAGCGGATCAGATTGATCTCGATCTGGTCACCGAGGATCACGCCGAGGATGAAGGGTGCCAGCGGCAGCCCGACCTTGACCATCGCATAGCCGAGCACGCCGAAGGTGAGCAGCACGTAGACGTTCGACATCGTGTTGTTCAACGCAAACGCGCCGACGGCGCACAGCACGAGCACGATCGGATAGAGCAGCGCCTTTGGCACCGTGACGACCTTCAGCGCCCAGCGCGCCGCGATGCCGGTGATCAGCACCATGATCGGATGCGCGAGCAGGTACGCCGCGAAGATTCCGTATGCGAGGGTGGGTTGCTGCGAGATGAACAGCGGGCCCGACTGGATACCGTGAATCGTCAGCGCGCCCAGCATGACGGCGGTCACCGCGTCGCCGGGAATCCCGAACGCCATGATCGTGACGAGCGATCCACCCACGTTGGCGTTGTTCGAAGACTCGGCGGCGATGATGCCCTCGGGCGCGCCGGTGCCGAAGGCCTCGGGCCGCTTCGAGAACTTCTTCGCCTGGTCGTAGGCCATCATGTTCGCGGCGCTGCCGCCGATCGCCGGCAGCACACCGATCCACACGCCGATCAGCGAGCTCCACAGCAGCAGGAACGGGCGCGACAGGATTTCCCAGGTGATTTTTGCGTGCGAGACCGCCAGCACCGCCGCGGCGCTGACCGCATGTGTAATGCGCTGCGTGCCGCCCATCTTCTCGGCATCGGTCATGATCTGCGCGAAAGCAAACACGCCGATCAGCACCGGCAGGAAATTGACGCCGCCTTCGAGAAACGGAATGCCGAACGTGAGCCGCGGCGCGCCCATCATCGGGTCGTTGCCCAGCACGGTGACCACAAGGCCCAGCATGCCCGCGATAAGTCCCTTCAGCAGCGACGCTTCGACCAGCCCCGCCACCATCGAGAGCGCCAGCACGAACAGCGAGAAGTACTCCCAGGGTCCGAACCTGAGCGCGAATGACGCGAGCGGACCTGTAGCCGCAATCAGAAATATTCCGCCGAGCAGACCACCGTAGAACGATGCCCAGATGCCGAGCCAGACGGCGCGACCGGGTTCGCCTCTTTTTGCCAGCGGGAAGCCGTCGAACATCGTCGCCAGTGAAGACGGCGTGCCTGGAATTCCGAGCAGCGTCGCGGTGATCAAGCCACCTGCGGAGCCGCCGACATAGATGCCGACCATCGCGGACAGACCCTGCAGCGGATCGAGTCCGAAAGTGAAAGGGAGCGCCACGATGATCGTCATCGTGATCGTGACGCCGGGCAGCGCGCCGCCGATCACGCCCACCAGCGTGCCGATCGTCAGCGGAATCAGATACTTCAGCTGAAGGATGTTGGCGACGCCGTGGCCGAGCAGTTCGTACATGCTTGAGTGAACGACGTCAGTCGGTCATACGGACTTCACAGTGTTTCGAAACGCGTACGTGACGAGCCGAAAAGTCACCTTCGCCCCAGAATCCTGGCTCGCTCATCGCCTTTAGTATCGCGCAGCGCGTAGAGAGTAACTACGCTGGAAACGCCTTGTTCCCTCAGCGATATGACGTATTCCAGGATTCGCTTCTTGTCACTTCGCATGAGGTCTTTGAGTGACCAGCCGACTCCTTTCAGCACCAGATCTTCCGCGTCGTGCTTTAGATTCTCGCAGTGTTCCAGAGCGACGTCGTTGTACCTGCCTGAAAGTGCAACCTTGCGAGTGAACAAGACAACGCTCGCTCTTCTCATCCACAGGTCTGAATCCGAGTTCCATTGCCGGACCAGTTTCACGAGTTCTTTCGGGTGCCGTTCGAGGACGTCTCGTAGCAGTGATCCGGTGAACGAGTCAATCTTGCTCCATCCATGCAGACCTCTGATCAATCCATCGAGAACGTCGAATCGGTCGGGCATGAAACAGGAAGAAATCGGCTCCAGGACATGGAGCGCCACGCTTTTCTGTTCGCCATAGCCGGAGCCAATGAGTTTCGTGGCCAGATCGAGCTTGTCTTGCAGACTGAGATCCCGTATCTCTGCCCGATGTCTGGCGATGACGTGCCGCATTTCGGCAGCCCGGACACCGTAGCCCAGGTAACGAGGATCGGGCTCGTCGGCATCCGCTGCATAGGGAGAGTCCCGGCCCGCCCGGACAAGGTCGCTGACGATTCGGCGGTGAAGAGAAGCGTTAGCCAGTCTGTGCTCCGTCAGTGATGGGCGCTGCTTCCTATCGCCCTAGAACCCGGTCAAGCGTCCGCGCGGCAGCAGCACCTGCAGGTAACTCTCGAACGCCAGATAGATCACGAAAGTGGCGACGAGCGCAACGACGAACACGACAATCCAGCGACGCGCGTTGCGCGGGGGCTCGAGCGCGAGCGGCATCGCCATCAGGAACGCGAAGGTCGCCAAACGGAATCCAAGATAGGGCAGCGCAATGGCGTAGATCGCGAAAATCGCAAACGCGATGGCAACCAGTGAGTAGTTGGCTTGGGCCGTGGACACCACCGGCGCTGCCGCCAACTCAGTGCGCCGGTGCGTAATGACGCTTGACACGACGAGCAGGAGCGCAAGAAGCGCGGTCACGCCGAGAACGAGTCGCGGATAGAACTCGGGCCCCACCGGTACCAGCGGATGACGCTCGAGCCCGAGCGTGGCCCAGAAAAGAAACAGGCTCGTCGCCAGCACGACGAGCCCGGTGATCGCGTCGCGGCCCACGTCGCGAGCGAGGTCTCAGCAAGTCAGCGTGCCGACCTCAGCGCTTCAGCATGCCCAGATCCTTCGCCAGATCCTTGTTGAGCCCGTCGTTCTTCGTCAGGAACCCGGCATAGTCCTTCGCGCCGAGGTAGTTCACCAGCGTGCCCTGGTCCTTCATGGCGGCGGCGAACGCCGGCTCCTTCGCAGCCGCGGCGCACGCTGCTTCCAGCTTCGCCATCACGTCGGGCGGCGTGCCTTTCACCGCGAGCAGCCCGCGATTCACCGCGTAGGTGACGTCGATCCCGAGCTCCTTCAAGGTCGGCACGTTCGGCGCTTCAGGCGTGCGCTTATCGGACGCGATCGCAAGAAACTTCATCTGCCCCGCATCGACCTTGCCTTTTTGCGTGAGATTGGATTCTGCGAGGTCGATATGGCTGCCGAGCAGCGCGTTCATGCGCGGCGCTGTGCCTTCGTAGGAAACGTACTTGAACTTGACACCCGCCGCTTTCTCCACCAGCGCGGGAAAGAAGTGGCTGGTCGAGCCGAGCGTGGCGCCCACGCTGACTTGCCCGGGGCGCGTTTTTGCATCAGCGATGAGAGCCTTCATGTCCGTCCACGGCGTCTTCGGGCTCGCGGTGACGATCGATGGTGTCGAGGCGACCAGGCAGATCGGCTGGAAGTCGGTCGAGTTCACGTCGGCGACGCCGGTATAGAACGTCGAGTGGATCGAGTCATGCACGGCAAATATCGTGTAGCCGTCTGCCGGCGAGTCTTTCGCTTCCTTCGCGCCCTTGGTACCCGAGGCGCCGCCGACGTTCGCGATGACCATCGTGCCTCCAAGATGCTTCTGGAAGTGCGGCTGGAATGCGCGGTAGATGTTATCGGTATCCCCGCCAGCCGCCCATGGAACGACGAGCTTGATGGGCCGCTCGGGATAGGCGGCGAGCGCCCAGGAAGCGGACAGAAGAGCGGTGGCTGCCACAGCTGCGCGAAGACGATTCATGGATTCACTCCTGAACATGTGAGGACGCGGGGACATACTAGACTCGCCTGTCACCACTCACAATCAGCGTCAACCCACGACCTTTATTTGAATGCGTATCGGACTGATCGGCGGCGGCGCGATCGCCCGGCTCTTCCTCGAGCACGCCGGGCGCGGCGCGATGGGAGACGCCGAAGTGATCGTGGTGCTGGGCCGCAGCGACCGCTCGCGCGGCAAGACTCTCGCGCGCGAGTTCGGGGTCGCGTTCGTGACCGAACGCGACGAGCTGATCGCGTTGCGGCCGGAAGTCGTGATCGAGGCCGCGTCACATGCGGCCGTGCGCGAGCATGCTGAAGCGCTGCTTTCGAGCGGCATCGCGGTGATCGTGCTTTCGGCAGGTGCGCTCGCCGACGACAACCTGCGCGAGCGGCTTGAGCGCGCAGCCGCGCAGCATCGCGCGCTGCTCTACGTCCCCTCCGGCGGCATCGGCGGGTTGGACGCGCTGAAGGCGGCGTGCGCTGCGGGTGCCGACGAGGTAACGATCGCCGTCACCAAGCCGCCGGCCGCATGGAAAGACATTCCTTACGTCGAGCGCCTGGGCATCGATCTGGACCGTCTCGATGCAGCGGTCACGCTGTTCGACGGTACCGCGCGCGACGGCGTGCCGCACTTTCCCGCCAACGTGAACATCGCTGCGGCGCTCTCGCTGGCGGGAATCGGATTCGATCGGACGCGGCTGACCGTCGTGGCTGACCCTGCGCTCGAGTTCAACACCCACTTCATTCGCATTCGCGGCCCGACCGGCGCAATCGATCTGCGCTTCGAAAATGTGCCCTCGCCAGACAATCCGAAGACCGCGATGCTGGCGTGCTTCAGCGCGCTCGCGGCGTTCAAACAGTTCGACTCGCCGGTGCGTTACGGAACGTAGCGGCGACCTAGAATGCATCCAATGAAAGACCATCTGCGCCACGCCAAGTACGTGATCGACATCGGCCCGCTACCCTCACTGCCGGTCGCGGACAGCGACATGCGCTTTCCGGTAGGCCGCATCTTCTGCGTCGGCCGCAACTATGCCGAGCACGCGCGCGAAATGGGCCATGACCCCGATCGCGAGCCGCCGTTCTTTTTCATGAAGGCGCCTAGTTCGATCGTGCAGAACGGATCAACCCTCGATTACCCCGTTGGCACCAAGGATGTCCACCACGAGATCGAGATGGTGGTCGCCATCGGCAAGGGTGGGAAGGACATCCCGGCTGAAAAGGCGCTCGACCATGTGTGGGGTTACGGCGTCGGACTCGACATGACAAGGCGCGATATCCAGGGCGAAGCGAAGAAAATGGGTCGCCCCTGGGAGATGGGTAAGAGCTTCGATCAATCAGCTCCATGCTCGGCGCTGCGGCCCGTGAGCGAGATTGGGCACCCCGCGAAGGGCGCGATCCGGGTGAAGGTCAACGGCGAAGTGAAGCAGCACGGTGACTTGTCGCAGCAGATCTGGAGTGTCCCCGAACAGATCGCCTACTTGTCGGGCCTGGTCACGCTGCAACCGGGCGACTTGATCTTTTCAGGAACTCCGTCCGGCGTGGGCCCGGTCAATAAAGGCGACAAGTTGGAAGGCCACGTGGAAGGCGTCGGCGACCTGACGATTACCTACGCGCGATAAAGGGACGACACTCGGTTACCGCGCTTCCTCACCGGCCGTACCCATGCGTGCAAGCCGTGCATTGCTTTCTTAACCCGGGCGTCGCGTAGTAGCGCTGCAACGCTTTGCCGCGCCGAACAAATGGATCCCCGCCTGTGCCGCCCGGCCAAATGTCCTGAACCATCGGTTCAGGGTGGTCGCTGTCCGCGCCGTCTAGGTTCAGCAAACGCGTGCCGATCACACCACGGCGCGAGGCCAGCAACCTTGCGCACAGCGCATTGGTTCAAGGAACTATGAGGCCTTTGCGCGAACACCGCAGGGAAACTTTTGCGTTCCTGATTCGAACGCTTGCACACAGTCTAGCGCGTCGCAATCAACGAAGCCGCCGAATTAGAACAATTTCTCCTGCGGCAACAACGCTTCATCGCACACCTGCACGAGGTCGCGAACACGCCGGTGCAACTCACCGGCTTCGACGCCATCGCTGCCGCGCGTGTTTAACAATTCGTGTGCAAACTGCAGCGCCGCCATCACCGCGATCCGATCGGCCCCCATTACCTTGCCGGCTTCGCGGATCGCCTGCATCTTCGAATCGACCAGCTGCGCGCTTTTCAGCAACGCATCCTTCTCGTCAGGACTGCACGCGAGACGGTATTCGCGGCCGAGGATCGATACGCTCAGGTTTTCCATTGCGCCGATGAGTTAGCAGTCTTTATCGGCTCGGGCAGACGCTGCAGCAAGGCGTCGAGCCGGCGCGTGGCTTCATCGACCCGGGCATTCATTGCATCGAGCTCGGCGGATGCAGCGACCAGCTGCGCTCGCAGTTGCTGATTTTCGGCGCGCAGGGTTGTAACCGTGGCGGCAATTTCCTTGATCTTCGCGGCTAACTTGTCGAGGTCATCGAGCATGCAACGATGGTAGCACCGGGGTCTGCTCCGCTAGACTCGTTCGATGATCGTCCTGATCGCCAATCCTAAAGGCGGAGTAGGCAAGAGCACAGCCGCCACCAACCTGGCCGGTTACTACGCACTCCAAGGTCATCGGACGATGCTCGGCGATCTCGATCGGCAGCAATCGGCGGTTGCGTGGCTTGCGATACGACCCGACTCCGCGCCGCGGATCGAATCGTGGGAGCGCGACGACAAACGAGTGGCGCGGCCTCCCGCAGGTGTGACGCACGTGGTGCTCGATAGCCCGGCCGGTCTGCGCGGCGGTGACTTGAAAGACGTATTGAAGCTGGCAGACCGCGTCATCGTGCCATTGCAGCCTTCCATCTTCGACATTTTCGCGACTCAGACATTTCTCGCCAAGCTCGCAGAGCGCGGCACGCTCAGCGAGACCGGGAAAGTCGGCGTGCTCGGCATGCGCGTTGATGAACGCAC
>JACCSD010000212.1 GCA_013813185.1 Burkholderiaceae bacterium | reverse complement strand
GTGGCGGTCGAGCTCTGCAGCAATCCGGTCACTCCGACGCCCGCAGCAAAGCTGGTGCCGCGATTGCCGGCGCTGCGCCGCAGAACCTGCCGCAGGTTCGCCCCGTACACGCGCAAGACGCCGGTGCGGACGATATGCGTGCCCCACACGAGCAAAGCAATCGCGGCCAACAGGTTTAACAAGGTTTGCGTTTCGTTTGCCTCGCTACCAGGGCAGGGAATACGTCTTGGTGTTGGTGAAGCTTTTCATCGCTTCGGCAACACCTTCCTTGTATCCCAATCCCGAATCCTTGATGCCGCCGAAAGGCGTCAGTTCCAACCGGTATCCCGGCACTTCGCGCACATTGACGGTGCCGACCTGCAGCTCCGAAACAAAGCGCGTGATGTAGTCGAGCCGGTTGGTGCACACCGCGGACGACAGGCCGTAGGCGGTCGAGTTGCTGATCGCGATTGCTTCGTCGATCGTGCCGAAGCGGATCACCGGCGATACCGGCCCGAAGGTTTCCTGCTTCACCAGCGTCATGTCGGGCATCACGTGGTCGATCACGGTGGGGGAATACAGGGCGCCGGTGCGCTGGTTGCCAGCCAGAAGCTTCGCGCCTTGCGCAACCGCCTCGTTCACTCTCTGCTCGAACTGCCTCGCCGCCGGCTCGTCGATCACTGTGCCCATGTCGGTGGCAGGATCGAGCGGGTCGCCGACCTTCAGCGCCTTTGTCTTTTCCAGCAGCAGCTCGACGAAGCGGTCTGCGACCTTGTGTTGCACCAGCATCCGCTTGACCGCCGTACAGCGCTGGCCCGAGTTCTTGTACGAGCCGCTGGCGGCGAGCGCTGCTGCCTCGTCCAGATCGGCGTCTTCCATCACGATGATCGGATCGTTGCCGCCGAGCTCGAGAACCTGCCGTTTGTAGATCGCCTTCGCTGCGATCGCCTTGCCGACCGCAACGCCGCCGGTGAACGTCACCAGATCGACCTGCGAATTCGTCAAAAGCTCGTCGCCGATCTCGCGCGGATCGCCGGTGACGACCGACAGCATCTGAGGCGGCAGGCCCGCTTCGTACAGGATGTCCGCCAGTACATAAGCCGCGAGCGGTGTCTTTTCGCTGGGTTTCAGCACTACGCGATTGTTGGTCGCAATCGCCGGGGCGAGCTTATGGACCACCTGATTGAGCGGATGGTTGAACGGGGTGATCGCGCTGATCACGCCATGCAGCGGCTCACGCATCGTGTAGACCTTGCGCTTCCGACCATGCGGGGTGATGTCGCACGAGAACACCTGGCCGTCGTCTACCAGCGCCTGATTGGCGGAAAACAGCAGCACGTCGCTGGCGCGGCCCACCTCGTACAACGTGTCCTTCAGACACAAGCCGGATTCGAGCGTGATCAGGCGCGCGATTTCATCGCGGCGCCTGGCGATGATTTCTCCGGCCTTCATCAGGATGCGATAGCGATCGTGCCGTGTCAGCGAGCTGCGGAACTTCGCGCCGATTTCGATCGCGCGGCGCACTTGCTGGACCGACGCGCTTGGAACGCGCGCGACCACTTCACCGGAATAGGGGTAGCGGACTTCAAAGTGGCGATCTCCCGCCACTTGCTCGCCCGCTATGCGCAGTGATTCGGTTCGAATGTGTGCGCCCCCGGTCGCTGCGCGCCCGCCCCCCGCGGGGGCACGCGATGAGCTTGGGGCGGCCCGGCGCTCATCGCGAAGCGGAGCGTTCGGTGCGTTCATTGAGCAAAATTCAGAGCGAGATCGAACGCGTCGAAATTGCGCCAGCGCCGATTCGCATCCAGCCCTTCGATCCGCCGGTTGACGATCAACGGCACGCGTTGCTCCGAGATCCCTCCGTGCGAGCGCAGCGGCAGTTCGAGCTGCGACAAATCGTGCCGGCTGCGGCCGGTACCGAGCACAAAACTGCGTTCGGAAACCACGACAATGTCGCCGATGCGATCGGCCGGCAGCTCAAAGCGCTGCGCCGCTTCTGCACGCGGCAGCACCAGCTCGATTCCGATCAGGGCGCGCAGTCGATCGATGATTTCTTTGGCGGCATCTGCAGGCAGATAGATCGTGGCAAACGATCCGAGCGCGCCGTGATGTACGACGTAAGGATCGGTGATCGGCAGGATCACGCGCGAGCGCTCGCTGCCCAGCCACCCGTCGAGCAAATCCTGCAGATAGATCACGTTCGGACTGGCGTCGAGCCGCGTTTTGGCGTTCATGCCGTGGTCTGCCGTGACCACGAACACCGCGCCAAGAGCGCCGAGCTCGCCCAGATAGCGGTCGAACATTGCATAGAAGCGGTTCGCATGTTCGTCACCCGGCGCGTGCTTGTGCTGAACGTAGTCGGTGGTCGACAGGTACAGCAGATCGGGCCGCTGGGTTTGTATCAGCTTGACGCCGGCGGCGAACACGAACTCCGATAGCTCGGCGCTGTATACATCCGGTACCGGCATGCCGACGAGGGCGACGGCGTCATCGATGCCGTTGTCCTGCCGTGTGGCCTGGTCGGCCTTTTCCGCGGAAAAACAGATGCCGCGCAGCTTGTGCCCCAAGAGCCGCCGCAGCTTGTCCTTCGCCGTCACCACCGCGACCGATTGGCCCGCTTCGGCGACCTTCGCCAGAATCGTCGGCGCGCGCAGCCATTTGGGATCGTTCATCAGCACTTCTTCGTTGGCCTCGACGTCGAACAACGTATTGCCGCAGATGCCGTGCACCGACGGCGGTGCGCCGGTCACGATCGAGAGGTTGTTTGGGTTGGTGAAGCTCGGCACGACGCAGTCGGCCAGCAGCGCGGTGCCCTCGGACAACACTCGCTTCAGGTGCGGCATTTGGCCGCCTGCCACTGCCTGCGCGATGTAATCCGGCTCGCAACCGTCGACGCAGATCACGACAGTCGGCTGTTTTGGCGCGGCATAGCGGCGACCGTTGACTTCGATCGCGTTGCCGTTGATCCTCATTGTCATACCTTGACCTTCCGCGCGGCTCGCGTGCGCGATGACTTCGGCCTGGCAGCACTCCCGTGCAGGGCGCGCTGCCGGCTTTCGATGACGTGGTCGTACATCGCGCGTCCCGCCTGCTCCGCGTCGCCCGAAGCGATCGCTTTCAAGATCGCCCGGTGCTCCGCCGCGGAATGCGGCAGCGCGGCCTCGTCGCGCAGATTGCGGCGCCTGTACAACGCGAGTTCCTTCACTAACTTGCGATAGACGCCGGCAAGCTTCCGGTTGCCCGCAAACTCGACCAGCGCATCGTGGAACTGCAGATTCAACAGGTGATACATATCGGCATCACCCGTGCGCGCAGCTGAGTCCATTTTTTCGACGACGGCACGGACCGCCTTCATTTGCTCGGGCGTGATCGCTTCGGCAAGCCGGCGGCCGACCAGCTCGTCCATCGCGGCGCGCAAGTCGAAAATTTCCAGGGCTTCTTCCAGCGGAATCTCGCGCACGAACACGCCGCGGTTTTTTTCCTGCCGCACCAACCCGGCTTCCTCGAGCATCCGAAAGGCTTCACGGATCGGACCCCGGGAAACTCCCAAGCGTTCGGACAACCAGGCTTCGGTAAGTTTGGCTCCGGCCTTTATCTCACCCTCGAGAATCATGCGTTCGATTTCGTGCTGCGCCGCGCTCGAAAGCGACGCCGAGCGAAGGACCGCAATGCTCGGAGGCGCAGCGCGACTCGGCTCGCCAACTTGCACGGCGAGGGCGCCATTGCTACGCGTGCGGTCGATCATGCGGGGCAGTTTAGCCGGTGAACTGTAAATTGTCGACAATGTGCAAAAAACAATTGACAGTAAAAATCCTGACTGCCTAGACTGACGGCGGTTTGTGTCACTCTGATGTGTCACCAACAAGTCGAGCTTGACAACTAATCTGACCGGTCGTCCGCAACACAAGGAGAAATCGATGAACTTCGTTTCCACCACGGCCGGCAAGGTGCTTGCGGCCGCTGCACTTTCTGTTTTCGCCGTCGGCGCCTACGCGCAGAAGACCCAGCTCAGCGTTTACACCGCGCTCGAAACCGATCAACTGAAGGCTTACAAGGAAGGCTTCGAGAAGGCCAACCCGGACATCGAAATCACCTGGGTGCGCGACTCGACCGGCATCGTGACTGCGAGGTTGCTGGCTGAAAAGGCCAACCCGAAAGCCGACGCAATTCTCGGCCTGGCGGCCACCAGTTTGGCCATCTTCGGCACCGAAGGGATGCTGCACCCGTACGCGCCGGCCGGGTTGAGCCGCGTGGATTCGCAATATCGGGACCCAACGAACCCGCCCGCCTGGGTCGGCATGGACGTCTGGGGTGCGACCATCTGCTTCAACACCGTCGAGGCAGCCAAGCGCAACATTCCGAAGCCGGACAGCTGGCGCGACCTGACCAACCCCGTCTACAAGGGCCAGATCGTGATGCCGCATCCGGCCTCGAGCGGCACGGGCTTCTTTGACGTGTCGGCCTGGCTGCAACTGTGGGGCGAGGCCGAGGGCTGGAAGTACATGGACGGACTGCATCAGAACATCGCGCAGTACATGCATTCGGGCTCGCGCCCGTGTGCAGCGGCCGCCGCGGGCGAATATGTGGTTGGCATCTCGTTCGAGTACCGCGCCAATCGCGAGAAGGCGCAGGGCAAGCCGATCGATCTGATCTTTCCGAAAGAAGGCCTGGGCTGGGACCTCGAAGCGGCGGCGATCCACAAGGGCACCAAGAACCTGGCGGCCGCGCAGAAGCTGATGGATTGGGCGATCAGCGATCAGGCGATGGGGCTTTATGCGAACAATTTCGCCATCGTCGCCGTGCCGTCGATGAACAAGCCGCTGCCGAATGTACCGGCCGACTACGCCAAGCGTCTGGTAAAGAACGACTTCGCCTGGGCGGCCAAGAATCGTGAACGTATCCTTGCCGAGTGGAGCAAGCGCTACGAGTCGAAGGCGGCACCGAAGTAGCGTTATTTCCGACGGCTTCGCCGCGGAAATAACTCGCCGGGTTCGAACGCACGTTTGCGTTCAACCCGGCGTTTTTATGGACATTTACCTTGGCTGACGATAGCGCCGCTGTTCGTCTTGAAGGCATCAACAAGACGTTTGGCAGTTTTGTTGCGCTCGAGTCGATCGATCTGGCGATCAACGCAGGTGAGCTGGTCTGCTTTCTCGGGCCGTCGGGCTGCGGCAAGACGACGTTGCTGCGGGTCATTGCGGGACTGGAGCAGCAAACCAGCGGCCGCATCTGGCAAAACGGCCGTGACATCTCCAGTGCGCCGCCGGCGGCACGCGACTATGGCATCGTGTTCCAGTCTTATGCGCTGTTTCCGAACCTGACGGTTGCGCAGAACGTCGGCTACGGCCTCGTGAATCGCCGCAAGGGCAGGTCAGAACTCGATGCCCGCGTGAACGAACTGCTGACACTGGTCGGACTACCGGACGCCGGGCTGAAATACCCGAGCCAGATGTCCGGCGGTCAGCAGCAGCGTGTCGCTCTCGCACGTGCGCTTGCCACCTCGCCCAGCCTGCTGCTGCTCGACGAGCCGTTGTCAGCGCTCGACGCCAAGGTGCGTGAGCGGCTGCGGGGCGAAATCCGGCAGTTGCAGCGTCGCTTGCAGGTGACGACGATCATGGTCACACACGATCAGGAAGAAGCGCTGTCGATGGCCGACCGCGTGGTCGTGATGAACCAGGGAGTCATTGAGCAGATCGGCACCGCCAGCGACGTCTACGAACGGCCGGAGACGCCGTTTGTCGCCGACTTTCTCGGCAAGTGCAACGTGCTAAACGCCACGGCGCTGGGTGGCGGCAAGTACCGCGTTGGCAAAATGGATGTCACGCTGCCCGAGGACGGCAACGCGGCCGGCGAGGCGGTGCGCATCTACGTGCGACCGGAAGACCGCCACGTCGAAGGTGATATCTCACAGCTTCAGAACCGGCTGCGTGGCCGGATCGCGCGGATCGATTATCTGGGTACTTTCTGCCTTGCCGAACTGCAATGTGAGGCGCTCGGACAGCCGATACTGATTTCGTACTCACTGAATCAGTTGCGCGATCTCGAAGTGCGCGAGGGCTGCGACGTCGAGATCGCGCTGCGCGTCGATCGCGTGCGAGTGTTTCCGGCGCGCATGGCGGGATGAACGCGATCGCAGCGCCGGCGGCGGGTGCGCGCTCGACGTCGCGCTGGGCGCTGGCGTCCGAGTCGCTGGCGGCGCGCGGCGGTCTGGTGCTGCTCGCCTGCGCGTTGTTCGTATTTCTGACGGTGCCACTGGCGATGATCCTGGTGCGCAGCGTTGAAGGCCGCGCCGGCGAGTTCGTCGGTCTGGCGAACTTCATGCAATACGTGCAATCGCCGTCGCTCGCGCAGTCCACGCGCAACACCCTGACGTTCGCTGCGCTGACCACGCTCACCACCGTGCCGCTGGCGTTTCTCTTTGCCTACGCGATCCAGCGCAGCTGCATACCGGCTAAAGGTGTGTGGCGCAACCTGGCGATGATCCCGATCCTGGCGCCGTCGCTGCTTGCCGCGATCTCCTTCATCTACCTTTTCGGCAACCAGGGCGCATTCAAGTTCATGCTCGGCTGGGTCGGACTGACGTCCATCTACGGCATGCCGGGCATGGTGATGGCGATGACGTTTGCGTCGTTCCCGCACGCGGTGATGATCCTGATGGCGGCGCTTGCATTGTCCGACGCCCGTCTGTACGAAGCGGCCGATTCAATGGGCACCAGCGATCGGCGCAAATTCATGACGATCACCCTGCCGGGTGCGAAGTACGGCCTGATTTCAGCGAGCATGGTCGTATTCACGATGGCGGTGTCCGAGTTCGGCGTGCCCAAAGTCATCGGCGGCAATACCTCGGTGCTGGCGGTCGACATCTACAAGCAGGTGATCGGACAGCAGAATTTCTCGATGGGTGCGGTGGTCGCGCTGGCCTTGCTGATTCCGGCCGTGGTCGCATTCGTGATCGACCATCTCGTGCAGCGCAAGCAGCAGGCGCTTCTGACGGCGCGCAGCGTGCCGTACCAGCCGCGCCCGGCGCGCCTGCGCGATCGCCTTCTGTTGGTGTTCGTCATCGTGATCGCGGCGCTGTTGTTGCTGGTGGTCGGCATGGCGGCACTCGGATCTTTGATTCGGGTCTGGCCCTACAACATGTCGCTGACGCTGAACCACTACATCTACGGCTTCGAGGAATACGGTATCGAGCACGCCTATCGAAACAGCCTGGTGATGGCGACCTGGTGCGCTGTGCTCGGCGCAACGCTCACATTTGCCGGCGCCTACTGGCTGGAGAAGACGCGCGGCGCCGATTTATTGCGGCCGGCGATCCGGCTGCAGGCGCTGCTGCCGATGGCAGTGCCAGGACTGGTGCTAGGCATCGGCTACATCCTGTTTTTCAACCTGCCGACGAATCCGTTGAACTTCCTTTACGGCACGATGGCGATCCTGGTGATCTCGACTCTGGTTCACTTCTACTCATCGAGCCACCTGACGGCGGTCACCGCATTGAAGCAGATCGATGGCGAGTTCGAGGCGGTATCGGCGTCGCTGAAAGTGCCTTTTTACAAAACCTTCTGGCGCGTCACCGTGCCGGTGTGCCTGCCATCGATCCTCGACATCGGGCGCTACTACTTCGTCAACGCGATGACAACCATCTCGGCGGTCGTCTTCCTGTATTCACCGCAGACCACGCTGGCGGCAATCTCGATCCTGCATCTGGATGAGGCCGGCGCGCTCGGATCTGCAGCGGCCATGGCCACGTTGATCGTGTTGACGTCGGCCGTGGTGACCGCCATTCTCTTTACGCTGGAGGGGTGGCTGCTCCGGCGCACGCAAAAATGGCGCAACACAGCGAAAACCTAGGGGAGCAACATGATCCGCGGCAATGACCCGATTCTGCTGACGCCCGGTCCACTGACCACGTCGCTTCGCACCAAGCAGGCGATGCTCAACGATTGGGGTTCGTGGGACGCGGCGTTCAATTCGATCACCGCCAGCATCCGGCGCGACGTGGTCGAGATCGTCAACGGAGGCGACGACTACACGTGCGTTCCGCTGCAAGGCAGCGGAACATTTTCAGTCGAAGCGGCCATCGGCACCCTGGTGCCGCGCGACGGCAAGGTGCTGGTTCCGAAGAACGGCGCGTACTGCGCGCGCATCGTTCGGATCTGCGAATACTTGAACCGCGCTGTCGTAGACCTGACGGTTCCCGAGGATCAGCCGACCACCGGCGCGATCGTCGAGGCGGCACTCGCTGCCGACCCGTCGATCACGCACGTTGCGCAGGTGCATTGCGAAACCGGCGCCGGCATGCTGAATGATCTGGCCGGCGTCGCGCAAGCTTGCCGCAAGCACGGCAAGGGCCTGATCGTCGATGCGATGAGCTCGTTTGCCGCGCTGCCGATCGACGTCCGCACCACTCCATTCGAAGCGCTGGTCGCTGCCAGCGGCAAATGCCTGGAAGGCGTACCCGGCATGGGCGTCGTGATCGTCAAGAAGTCGTTGCTCGAGAGCCGCGCGGGCAACGCACACTCGCTGGCGATGGATTTGCACGATCAGTACGTTTACATGGAGAAGACGACGCAGTGGCGTTACACGCCGCCGACGCACGTCGTCGCCGCGCTGCGCGTAGCGATTGATCAGTTCAAGGAAGAGGGCGGCCAGCCCGCGCGGCTCGCTCGATACTCGGCAAACTGCGCAGCGCTGATCGACGGCATGGCCAAGCTCGGCTTTCGGACGTTCCTGGCACCCGCGGTGCAGGCGCCAATCATCGTCACGTTCCATGCGCCGACGGATACGGCGTACAGCTTCAAGACGTTCTACGAAATGACACGCGACCGTGGGTACATTTTGTATCCAGGCAAGCTGACGCAAGTCGAAACGTTTCGCGTTGGATGCATTGGGGCGATCGATGCGAACGAAATGAGAAATGTGGTGAGTGCGGTTGAACAAACGTTGAAAGCGATGGGGATTAAGCAGGTTGGGCCTGGTGTTCAGCGTAAGGCTGCCTGATTTGGTTTGGTCGCGGAGCGCAAGCGTTGGGCGGAGCTTGCCTGCCTGGGCGTCGGGCACTAAAGTGCCAACCACTGCGGTACTCACAACGCCGGCGCAAAAAAAGGCTAAAGCGTTTTTTTGCTTAAAGCCCCCGGCGTTGCTCCGTTCCTCGGGCGACGCCCCGAAGGCAGGCCAGCTCCGCTCAACGCTTGCGCTTGAGACATTGTCACGTGCTGGGGTGAGGGAAAAAAACATCTCGTGCGACTCAATGTCGCGACAGCAGCGGCTGGCGCAGATGCGCCGCCTTTGAGTCGTCGCCCGAGGAACGGAGCAGACGCCGGGCAGTCGGCGAAATCGTGCTTTAGCCCGATTTCGCCGCGGCGGCTGTGAGTACCGCAGTGGTTGGCACTTTAGTGCCCGACGACGTAGGCGGTGCAGCTGCGCCAGCCGCTGCTGCATGTCCAACTACGCGCTACATGAAATCTTCAGGCGCCAGCGGGCCGAGCAGTTCTACCTGCATGCGACGCCAGAAGCTTGCGGGTTCGCTGCGCAATGTGCTGGTTTCATTCTTATCGGTCGATATCCAGGCCAGCCCGCTTTCGTCGTAAGCCATCTTCCATACGCGGTCGCTGGAAGTCACTGCATCGAACGCTCGCACCACTTGGGCTGCGAGTTCCGGGCTTTCGACGAGTATTCCCAGTTCACTGTTGTACCAGGCTGAGCGCGGGTCGAAGTTCATCGAGCCGATTAGCACAGTGCGTTGATCGATGACGAAGGCCTTCGCATGCAGGCTTGCTTCGCTGCTGGATGCGAGCCGCGCCGATCCGCGGCTCGCACCGATGTCTGGCGCCGAGGTCGGCTTCAACTCGTAAATCGACACGCCGTGCTCGAGCAAGCGGGGCCGATACTTCGCGTAGCCGGCATGTACCAGCGGCGCGTCGGTTGCGCTCAACGAATTGGTCAGCACTCGTACCTTCACACCGCGGTCGACGAGGCTCTTCAGCAACTCCGTGCCGCTTTCGCCTGGCACAAAATAGGGCGACACCATCAGCAATGACTGACGCGTTGCCCGCAGCTGCTCAGCGACTTCGGTCAACACGTAGCTTTCGACTTCCGGCGTTTTGTCGGCGTCGAACTTCGAAACCGGATCGACCACTGCGTGCGCGATGGCCCATACGATGGCGCGCCGGCCTCCGAACAGCTCGCCGATCGGGTCGCTCTTGTTCAACGACACCCCGTAAGTCGATGTCTTGGTCTGCCCGATCCGGTTTGCGAGCTCGGCGAGGCGCGTCGGCACTTTTTCTTTATCGGCGCCGTCGGGCGGCGTGATTGGGAGCGCCCATTCGCTATTCCAGTAACGATCGAAGCTGCGGGAAATCTCGCGCGTCACTGGGCCCAATGTCAACACGTCGAGATCGGCAAACAGCGTTTCACTCGGGCCGCTGAAATACTTGTTGCCCAGATTGCGGCCGCCGATGATCGCGCCGACGTTATCGGCAATCCACGCCTTGTTGTGCATGCGACGGTTCAGACGCTCACCATCGGCGATGAACTCGAGCAGGCGCGCCGGCCCGAAGCCGCGTCCAGCGAACGGATTGAAGACGCGCACTTCGATGCCGGGAACCGAAGCCAGCAGAGGGAGGTCGAGCCCCTGTCCCGACCCGTGTAGATCGTCGATCAGCAGGCGCACACGGACGCCGCGCCGGGCCGCGTCGATCAACTCGCCGATCAGCAACGTGCCACTTTCGTCGTTGAAAACCACGTAGTACTGAACGTCAAGTGTGCGTGTGGCGCGTCGTGCGAGCCCGACGCGCGTGGAGAAGGCTTCGACGCCTTGGCCCAGCAGAAACAAACCCGATTGCCCAGCGCTCGCGGTGCGCGGGCGCAGCGTCGCGACCTGCCGCCCCAGCAGAGTCGCGTCGGGCGCGGTGATCACGTACGACGGAGTCGGCGGCTCTTTCGGCTTCGGGGTCGTCGTGCAAGCCGTCAGCAGCGCGGCCAGGATGGCCACGCAATACGCAGAAGCTTTCAGGCGCAGCACGTTGTTCATTCCCTTAGTATCGATTGATAGGTCGAGCCCGATCGCTTGGTAGACGAACGCGCAGACCAGCAATTGGGAGGACACAGCGAAGACAGCGTCGCACGGCGCCGCCCCTTCGCCAAAGCATCGCTACGTTGCCCTCAATGCCACGACTCCGATCAGAACTGCGCCCACGCCGGCCCAGCGGCGCGGTGTCAACCGTTCTTTTAGCAAGCGGGCGCCGATCAGCGTTGCGAACAGCACCGACGTTTCTCTCAGCGACGCGACCAATGCCACCGGCGCCTTCGTCATTGCCCATACCGAGATGGCATACGCGCCGGCTGACAGCGCACCTCCGATAAGTCCGTGCCGGCGCCGCTCAACCAACGCGACGATGAACTGTCGCTTTCGAGTCGCCAGCATGTAAATCGAGAACGGGAGCGCATCCAGCACAAACAACCACACGATGTATGACCAGGGGTTGCCGGCAAGCCGTGCGCCGGTGCCGTCGATGATCGTATAGATGGCGATTACCGCGGCGTTTCCGAGCGCGAAGGTGACGGCGCGTCCATGACCCGACAACACCGGTGCATTGCCTGTCGGGCGCAGCGCCAAGGCAATGACGCCGATGGAGATCAGCAGCATGCCTACCCAACTCAACGGCGCCGGCAGCTCGCGCAGCCAGACAATGCCGAGCACTGCGGTGATCAGCGGCGCCACTCCGCGCATCAGCGGATATACGAGGGACAACTCGCCGGTGCGGTAGGCATTGACCATCAGAAAGTAGTACGCGAGGTGGGTCGCGATCGAGCCAAGGATGTACGGCCAGCTCGCTGGCGCGGGCAGCGGGACGATGAACAAGAACGGAACGGCGATCAGCCCGGCGCCGGCCACGATCGTCGCGGTATCGAGCAGCACGTCGCTGCCGCCCTTGATCATCGCGTTCCAGGAAGCGTGCAGCAGTGCTGCGAGCAGCACTGCGAGCGTGATCTCTAGGCTCAAAGCGCGGTGCTCAAAGCGGCAACACGGCGTCGGCGGCGGTGTACGAGAGATTCAGCGCCTTGGCGACCGCTTTGTACGTAACTTTGCCCGCGGCGATGTTGAGTCCTTCCTTCAGGTATCTGTTTTCCGAAAGCGCGCGCCGCCATCCCTTGTTCGCCAACTGCAGTGCAAACGGGAGCGTTGCGTTGTTCAACGCGTAGGTCGACGTGCGCGGTACCGCGCCCGGCATGTTGGCCACCATGTAATGAACGACGCCATCGATGACATACGTCGGGTCGGCGTGGGTGGTCGGGCGCGACGTTTCGCAGCTGCCGCCCTGGTCGATTGCAACGTCGACAATCACCGACCCGCGCTTCATCTGTGGCAGCATCGCACGCGCAACGAGCTTGGGCGCCTCGGCGCCGGGAATCAACACACCTGAAATCACCAGATCGGCGCGCAGCACTTCGCGCTCGACGTTGTCGCGGTTCGAAAAAATCGTCATCACGCGCGCGCCGAGCATCGAATCGATGCGGCGCAGCGCCTCGATCGAGTTGTCGATCACGCTGACTTCGGCGCCTGTTCCGACGGCCATCTGCGCGGCGTTGGTCCCGACCATTCCGGCGCCGAGAATCAATATGCGCCCCGGGGCGACACCGGCGACACCGCCGAGCAGCATGCCCATCCCGCCCGCGGACTTTTCGAGACAGCGCGCACCCGCTTGTACCGACAAACGGCCGGCCACCTCCGACATCGGCGCCAGCAGCGGCAAGCCGCCGCTCGGCGCGGTCACCGTTTCATACGCGATGCAAATCGCGCCGCTCTTCAAAAGATCGTCCGCTTGCTCGGGATCGGGCGCCAGGTGCAGGTAGGTAAAGAGAATCTGGCCCTCGCGCAGCAGTGCACGCT
>JACCSD010000194.1 GCA_013813185.1 Burkholderiaceae bacterium | reverse complement strand
ACGACATTACGTCGATCAGCAGCCGCGATCTGGACATCACGAAGGAGGGCGACCGAATCGTGATCAGCTATGCGTATGCGAAGAAGGTCCCGATCACGGATACCGTTGCGCTGGTGATCGACTTTTCGGGCACGACGCGAGATCGGCAGCGTAAGAACATTCCGTAAACGCATGCCCAGGGCCAACGATGGAACTAGCGGCGCTTGAAGAGCGCCTGGGCTATACATTTGTCCAGCGCACGCTGATCGAACAGGCCGTCACGCACCGCAGCCACGGCGCGGTGCATAACGAGCGGCTTGAATTTCTGGGCGACGCTGTGCTGAATTGCGCGGTCGCGCAGCTGCTGTACTCCAAGTACGCACGGCTCAACGAAGGCGATTTGTCGCGGCTGCGATCCAATCTGGTCAAGCAGTCTTCGCTGGCCGACATCGCAGAAAAGCTGGTGCTGTCGGAATTTATGCGGCTCGGCGAAGGCGAAATGAAGAGCGGTGGTTTTCGCCGGCCGTCGATCCTGGCAGACACGATGGAAGCGATTTTCGGCGCGATTTTTGTCGACCAGGGATTCGACGCGGCGCGCACGGTGATCGGAAAATTGTTCGAGCCGGTGCTCAAGACGGTCGATCCGAAGACGCTTGGCAAGGACAGCAAGACGCTGTTGCAGGAGTATTTGCAGGGCAAGCGCATCGCGCTGCCGGTGTACACCGTGGTCGAGACGCGGGGCGCGGCGCACAACCAGGAATTCGAAGTCGAGTGCTCGATCCCGAAGCTCGAAATCAGCGTGCGCGGCAGCGGGCGCAGCCGGCGCGCAGCCGAGCAGACGGCGGCCAAGCTGGCGTTCGAAGCGGCACAGCACGCGATCGCCCAGCTCGGGCGCCGTTCGCGCAAAAAGGCAGCCGTAGCACCCACGGCTGAAACGACGCCGGATCCGGCCGATTCGAACACGCCGGCGGACGCGACCCAGACCGCTTAGAACATGCAGCAGCAAGCAGAGGCAGCGGCACCCGCTGCGGTACGCCCGGTCGGTATGGTGGCGATCATCGGCCGGCCGAATGTCGGCAAATCCACGCTGGTCAACGCGCTCGTCGGCGAGCGGGTCAGCATAACGTCGCGCAAGCCCCAAACGACTCGCGATCGCGTGCTTGGGGTTCGCACCGATGACGATGCGCAATACATATTCGTCGATACGCCTGGCTTTCAGCGTCGACATCGCACGGCATTGAATCGACGTATGAACGCCACCGTCACCAGCGCGCTGGTCGATGTCGACGCGGTCGTGCTGGTGATCGCAGCAAGCGGGTGGACCGAGAGCGACGAAGAGATGCTGCCTCTGCTGCCGCCGGAGTCCGCTAACGTCATCCTGGCGATCAACAAGTCCGACTTGCTGGCAGAGCGCGAACAATTGCTGCCGCTGATGGCTGATTCGATGCCGCGCTATCCGTTTCGCGGCATCGTGCCGGTCAGCGCGGAAAGGTCGCGCCAGCTCGACGATCTGTTGAAGGAGATCCGCCCGTTGTTGCCCGACGGCCTGTTGCTGTTCGACGCCGAGCAGTACACCGATCGCAGCGTGCGCTTCCTGGCCGCCGAGTCGGTGCGCGAAAAGGCGTATCGCTTGCTCGGCGATGAGCTCCCGTACGGAATTGCGGTGACGATCGATCGCTGGGACGAGTCGCGCGCGACACCGCAGATCGCCGCGACGCTGATCGTCGAGCGTGACGCACACCGGCCGATCGTGATCGGCAAGGACGGCGTGAAGCTGCGCGAAATCTCGCGGCTGGCACGCGGCGACATCGAGCAAATGCTGGGCAAGCCGGTGTTTCTCGAAGTATGGGTGCGGGTGCGGCGCGGATGGAGCGACGACGCGCGAGCTTTGAAGAGTCTGGGCTATGAGTGATATGGCCGAAGCCGGTGTCCGGCCGGTGCCGGACGCCACGACGCAGCGGCCAAGCCGGCGGCGCCTCAGCGATTCGCGGATCGATCATCAGCCAGGCTTTGTCCTGCATTCGTATGCGTGGCGCGAAACCAGCCTGATCGTCGAGACATTCACGCGCGAGTTCGGCCGCGTCGCCGTTGTCGCGCGTGGGGCGAAGCGGCCGACGTCGCAGTTTCGCGGACTGCTGTCGCCGTTCAACCCGATCGCGTTGTCGTGGAGCGGCCGGAACGAGATCAAGACACTGGTGCGGGCCGAATGGCTCGGCGGTATGCAACCGCTGCGGGGCGACTCTCTGCTGGCGGCGTTTTACGCCAGCGAGTTGTTGGTGCGCTTGCTGGCGCGCGGCGACGCGCATCCGCGAACGTTCGCCAGCTATGTCGAGCTGTTGCGGTCGCTGTCGTGCAACGCACGGCACGATGCGGCGCTACGCACCTTCGAGCTCGACTTTTTGCAGGACATCGGCTACGCGGTGCCGCTCGACCGCTGCACCGAAGGCAGCGCGATCGACGCGCGTGCGCAATATGCATTCGCGGGCGGTCACGGTGCCCGTCGCATCGATGCGAATGTAGTCAGGGAACACGACGGCGGCAGCGTCAGCGGCGGCACATTGATCGCGATGGCGGCGCGCGATTTCGGGCACCCGCAGGTGGTCTCGGAAAGCAAGACGCTGTTGAGGCAGGTGATTCGCTATCACCTGGACGGCAAGCCGCTTAACACGCGGCGCATTCTGCAGGATCTAAGACAACTGTGACGGCACAGCTATGACGGCGAGGAAATGACTGCGCTGAGCGTCAATCTGAACAAGGTGGCGCTGATACGAAACACACGGAGCAACGGAATTCCGAACGTCGTGCACGCCGCACGGCTTGCGCTCGAAGCCGGGGCCGACGGCATCACCGTGCATCCACGCCCCGACGGCCGTCATGTGCGCGCCCCCGACGTGGCCGAGCTGGCCGCGCTGTTACGCGCTTGGCCCGCGGCGGAATTCAACGTCGAGGGCAATCCGTTTCATGGCCTGATGGAATACGTGCAGCAAGTCCGCCCGCAGCAATGCACTTTCGTGCCGGACGAGTCCGGTGCGTTCACATCCGATCATGGATGGGAGCTGCCCGCGCAGATCGATGAGCTGCGGCCGCTGATCGAGCAGGCCAAATCGCTCGGTGTGCGCGTGTGCCTGTTCATGGATCCTGTGCCCGAGGCAATGCAGCACGCGGCGGCTGCGGGTGCCGACCGGGTCGAGTTGTATACCGAGCCGTACGCCAAAGCCTTTGGGACGGACGAGCAGGCCGCAATGCTGGCGCGGTACACGGCCACTGCGGAAGCGGCGTTGCGCGTTGGTGTAGGCGTCAACGCGGGCCACGATCTGAACCGTGACAATCTCGCGGCGTTTCTGAGCGCGGTCCCAGGCGTGTCCGAAGTGTCTATTGGACACGCGCTGATTGCCGACGCGATTGAATTGGGCCTCGGACCTACTGTGCGTCTGTATCAGGCCGAAATACGCAAGGCCCAAGCGGGAAGTCGACATCGATGATTTTCGGAGTCGGCATCGACATCGTCGAAATCGATCGCATCGCGGCCAGTTACGCGCGCTTTGGCGAACGCTTTGCGCAGCGGATCCTGGGCGCACGCGAGTTCGAGC
>JACCSD010000294.1 GCA_013813185.1 Burkholderiaceae bacterium | reverse complement strand
GCCTGGTGCTGTTGCTGGGCTTTGCGCTGCCGCCGCTGGCGCAGCTGCGTCACGTTCCGCCGTTGCGCGTGCTGCGCAAGGACATCGGGCTGCCCACCGGGCGCGTCGCGTTCGGTTACCTCGCCGGACTGGTCGGTTTCTTCGCGCTACTGCTGTGGTCGTCCAACGATTTGAAGATCGGCAGCCTGACCGCGGGGGGGTTCGCAGGCGGGCTGGTGGTGTTTGCAGGGGTGGCGTGGGGCGTACTCAAGCTACTGGCGCCGCTGCGCGGCTTGACCGGAAAGCTCGGCATCTCGTGGCGATTCGCGATCGCCGCCGTGCAGCGCCGGCCGGTGGCGACGATCATTCAGCTGGTGTCGCTCGCGGTCGGCTTGATGGCGTTGCTGTTGCTGACAGTGACGCGCACCGATCTGGTCGATGCGTGGCGCCAGGCCGCGCCGCCCGACGCGCCCAATCGCTTCGTGATCAACATCCAGCCCGACCAGGCCGCCGCAGTCGGAACGCAACTGAACGCCGCCGGCGTCGACGCGCCGCTGCATCCGATGATTCGCGGCCGATTGATCGAAGTCAACGGCCGCAAGGTCGGCCCGGAATCATTTACTGCGGATCGCGCACAGCGCCTGGTCGATCGCGAATTCAATCTGTCGTACATGGCCGAGGCGCCGTCGCACAATCAAATCACCGCCGGCCGCTGGTTTGCGGACGGCAGCAGCGAGTTGTCAATTGAGGAAGGCATTGCCGGGGCTCTCGGAATCAAGCTCGGCGACGCGCTGACGTTCGACATCGCGGGACAGCTCGTCACCGCCCGCGCGACCAGCCTGCGCAAAGTGAACTGGGATTCGATGCGCGCAAATTTCTTCGTCATCATGCCGCCGTCCCTGCTGAAGGATATGCCCGCGAGCTTCATCAGCGCGTTTCATCTGCCGGCCAGTCAGGCCAGTGTGACCGGCGCGTTGCTGCAGCAATTTCCGAATCTGACGGTAATCGATATGACCGCGGTGTTCCGGCAGGTGCAGGCGGTTATCGACCAGGTGATCGCGGCGGTCGAGTTCCTGTTCGCATTCACCTTGGCAGCCGGCGTGCTCGTGCTGTACGCGGCGCTCGCCTCGAGCCGCGACGAGCGGGTGCGCGAGGCGGCGCTATTGCGTGCACTCGGTGCATCGCGACGGCAGCTTTCGCGCGCTCAGATCGCCGAGATGCTATGTATCGGCGGCCTGGCGGGACTGCTTGCGGCGTTCGGCGCCAGCGTCATCGGTTGGGCGCTCGCCACCTACGGCTTCGAGTTTGAATACCGCGTCTCGCCGTGGGTGTTCGTGGCCGGTGTCGCCGGCGGCTCGGCCGCGGCATTGATCGGCGGCTGGTTCGGATTGCGCGGGGTGTTGAATACACCGCCGCTGGCAACGTTGCGCGAGGCGTAGGCGCTTCGGGTACCCGCCTTGCTTCCTCGTGGATCAACGTTCAACGGAGATCTGCAAATGGCCGAGCAAGTCGATGAAGCACAAGACACCGAAACTTCGGCACCGATTAAACAGCCGAAGCCGCCGTTCAAGAAGCAACAGCAGCAGCCGCCGGGGCTCGAATCCGCGCTGAACCCGGCGCCGCGATTCGAGGCGCCGCGCTACAAGCCGGCCGGCAAGCTGCAAGGGCAGGTCGCGTTGATCACCGGCGGCGATTCGGGCATCGGCCGCGCCGTGGCCGTGCTGTATGCACGCGAGGGCGCCGACGTTGCGATTGTTTACCTGCCCGAGGAGCAGTCGGACGCTGAAGATACGCGCGCCAGCGTCGAGGCCGAGGGACGTGTATGCGAGCTGATGCCCGGCGACCTGGTCGATGCCGCGTTTTGCGATGAAGTGGTCGAGCGCACGGTGGGTGCCTTCGGTCGTCTCGACATTCTGGTTTCGAACGCCGCTCAGCAAAGCAGCAAGAAGCTGGAGGACCTGCAGGACGAAGATATGGAGCGCACGTTTCAGACCAACATCTTCGCGTACATGCGCCTCGCACGTGCGGCCTTGCCCCACTTGAAGCCGGGCGCTGCGATCATTGCCACCAGCTCCGAAACCGGTATCAAGGGTTCGAAGGAAATGCCGGACTACTCGGCTACCAAGGGCGCGGTCAACGCGTTCACGAAAACGCTCGCGATGGAGTTGATCGAACGGCAGATCCGCGTCAACGCCGTCGCCCCGGGTCCGGTGTGGACGCCGCTCAATCCAGCCGATACGGGCGCGACTGCCAAAGAGGCGGCCGAGTTTGGAGCGGATAGTCCGATGAAGCGGCCGGCGCAGCCCGAAGAATTGGCGCCGGCGTATGTCTTCCTCGCGTCGAACGCCGATTCGTCCTACATCACTGGCACTGTCTTGCAGGTCATGGGCGGCGAGACAACCGGAGGATAGAAACAGACACTTTCGTGCGGCGAGTCGTTGCTCGCCGCGCCCGTATCATCGCGACATGATCGAGATCATCGCCGCGGTGCTCGCTGCGGCACTTTTAATTTCACTTCTTGGTTTGTACGCTGCCGTTCGGAGCCGTCGCGATGCCGGAGTGTCCTCACGGCTCGATGAGCTGCTGCACGACAACGAACGATTGGAGCGCGAGCTGCGCGCGGCCGTCGATTCAACCTCAGGTCAGATACGGCTCGAAACCGGCGCGCGCCTGAACGAACTGCAGACCAGCCTGCTGCAGCAGATGACCGGGTTGACGGGGTTGCAGGGCCAGCAGCTCGCCGATTTGACGCGCCGAATCCAGCTCGATCTGGGAGAAGTGCGCGGGACGCTGCACTCGCAGCTCACCAGCTTGCAGCAAGGCAACGAACGCAAGCTCGACCAGATGCGCGAAACAGTCGAAGAGAAACTGCAGACGACACTCGAAGCGCGGCTGGGCGAGTCGTTTCGGATGGTCTCCGACCGGCTCGAGCAGGTACACAAGGGGCTGGGCGAAATGCAGGCGCTCGCCTCGGGCGTCGGCGATCTGAAGCGCATGTTGACCAACGTGAAGTCGCGCGGCACCTACGGGGAAGTGCAGTTGGCGACGCTGCTCGAACAAGTTCTGCTGGTCGATCAATATTCGCGCAACGTGGCGACACGTCCGCATTCGACCGAGCGCGTCGAGTTCGCGATACGCATGCCCGGGCGCGACGGTTCGCCGTGCTGGCTGCCGATCGACGCCAAGTTTCCGGTGGAAGACTACGACCGGTTGCTGGCCGCAGTCGAGACCGGCGACGCCATCGCACTGGAAGCGGCCGGCAAGGCGCTCGAGCGCAGCATCAAGGTGCAGGCCAAGATGATTCGCGACAAGTACGTCGAATCGCCGCACACGACCGATTTCGCGATCCTGTTCCTGCCGACCGAAGGACTGTTTGCCGAAGTGCTGCGGCGCCCGGGCCTGGCTGACCACTTGCATCGCGAATGCCGGACGGTCATCGCGGGGCCGACGACGCTGTTCGCGATGCTCAACTCGCTGCAGATGGGCTTTCGCACGCTGGCTCTGGAGCGGCGCTCGGCCGAAGTCTGGCAGGTCCTCGGCGCCGTCAAGACAGAGTTCAGCAAGTTCGGCGAAGTGCTGGCGACGCTGCATCGCCAGCTGCTGACGGCGTCGGACACGATCGATTCGGCGCAGCGCCGATCGATTCAAATGAGCAAGGCGCTGAAGTCCGTCGAAGCGCTGCCGCCCGAAGAGGCCGCGCAGCTATTGCCAACCGCTCGCAACGATCCGTAGGGGCGGGCGAAGCCGTTCGCAGGGCAAGGCATGACACTTGCCCGTTGTGGTGTACGCATCGGAGATGCGCCGCACCACGAGTTCGCCCGGAATCAAGCGGATGGGTGGCGCGCCTCAATTCACAACATAGGGAGACCACCGTGGCCAAGACCATCGTCGGTTCATTCGATAGTTTCGAGGAAGCGCAAGACGTACTGCGCGACTTGCAGCAAAAAGGATTTTCGCGCGACGACATCAGCGTCATCGCCAACGACGCGCGAGGACAGTACAGCCAGCACGACGGCACCGAGGGGCAATTGCCGCGCGACGCACCGGGAACCTTGTCCGACACCGGCGCGGGCTCAGCAACGGGCGCAGCCGCTGGCGGGGTGCTCGGCGGTGCAGCGGGCCTGGTCGTCGGTTTAATGGGGCTGGCAATTCCGGGCATCGGCCCGATCGTCGCCGCGGGCCCGATCGCGGCAGCATTGGCCGGGGCCGGCGTCGGTGCGGTAGCCGGTGGTTTGATCGGCGGGTTGACCGGTGTCGGCGTATCGGAAGATGACGCCAGCTACTACGCGGAATCGGTCCGCCGCGGCGGCGCACTCGTTACAGTTCGCGCCGATGATTCGCGTGCAGACGAAGCGGCGAGTGCGATGCGCGATCGTGGCGCCGTGGACATCGAGCGCCGGGTTGAACAATGGAAGGAGCAGGGCTGGACGCGCCATGATCCGTCGGCGACACCGTATAGCGTCGATCAGCTCGAGCGCGAGCGCAGCAACTTCAGTGGCTCAAGCGGCGCAACGTCGAGTCGAAACTTTGGATCAGCGTCCCCAATGGGAGCGGCGACAACCGCCTCGGGCATGCCTATGACGTCGACGTCGACCACGTGGTCGGATGACGAAGACTTCCGCACGCACTACAGCGATTCGCTGAGCGGCTCCGGCGGCGCGTATGAAGACTACGAACCGGCGTATCGCTACGGTAGCGATCTAGGCAGCGACAAGCGTTACCGCGGCCGCGGCTGGTCGGAGGTCGAGTCCGATGCGCGGCGTGACTGGGAATCGCGTAATCCGAACGACGGTTGGGAGCGTTTCAAGGCAGCAGTCAAACGCGGGTGGGAACGTACGACTGACGCGGTCGAGCGCGCGGTCCCGGGCGATTCGGACCGTGATGGCCGTTAACTTGGGTTAGAGGTAGGAAGGCGGGGCGATGCCTCGCTTTCTTTTTATGAGCGCTGACGACAACACAGAACAAAGCCGAAAAAAAGTCGGCGTCTACGAACGACCTGCCGGCGCGGATCGCTTTCGAAACCTCCGCGTCTGGGTCATCGTGATCGCCGTCTCAGCAAGCGTCGCCAGCGCCTATTTCTTTTTCACCTGAACAGGCAGCAGTCCCGACGCGTCCTAGCGCCGTTCGTACTGCTTGGCGCCGAACAGGGTTTCCTTTTCCTTTTCGTCCATCGGCTTACGGCGTTGCGCCAATACTTGCACGCCCCGCTTGACCGCCGGCCGCGCATCGACCGTCTCGAACCAGCGCTTCACATTCGGATAATCCGCCAGAGCGATTCCCTGATTCTCGTAGGAACGCGTCCACGGGAAAATTGCCATGTCGGCGATTGAGTATTCGCCGGCGAAAAATTTCTCCTCGCCCAGGCGGCGGTCCATCACGCCGTATAGCCGCTTCGCCTCGTTGGTGTAGCGGTTGATCGCGTACTCGACCTTCTCTGGCGCATAGATGCGGAAGTGATGCGCCTGACCAAGCATCGGACCGACGCCGCCCATCTGGAACATCAGCCATTGCAGTGCGACGTACTTGCCGCGCGCATCGCGCGGCAGATATTTGGCGGTCTTGCCCGCGAGGTAGAGCAGGATCGC
>JACCSD010000173.1 GCA_013813185.1 Burkholderiaceae bacterium | reverse complement strand
CGTTGGTGCTGGCAGCGGCGTCGCTGGCCGGCGTAACGCGTGTTTTCACGATCGGCGGCGCGCAGGCCGTGGCCGCACTCGCCTATGGCACGCAAACCATCGCGGCGGTCGACAAGATCGTCGGTCCGGGAAATGCATATGTAGCGGCCGCCAAACGGCGGGTGTTCGGCACTGTCGGGATCGATTTGATTGCGGGCCCGAGCGAAATTGTGGTGATCTGCGACGGCAGGACCGATCCTGACTGGATTGCGATGGATCTGTTCTCGCAGGCAGAGCACGACGAATCTGCGCAGGCGATATTGTTGACCGATGATTCAGCTTTCATCGAGCGCGTGCGGGCGTCGATCGATCGTCTGCTGCCTACGATGCCGCGCCGGGCGATTATCGAACGGTCGCTGGGCAACCGGGGCGCCTTGATCCTGACGCGCGATCTGCAGCAGGCATGCGATATCGCCAATCGGATCGCGCCCGAGCATCTGGAGATTTCGACCGAGGATCCCGAGCACTGGGCCGCGAAGATCCGGCACGCCGGTGCGATGTTCTTGGGCCGCTACTCCAGCGAGGCAATCGGCGACTATTGCGCTGGGCCGAATCACGTGCTCCCGACCGCGCGCTCCGCACGCTTCTCGTCCGCGCTCGGGGTCTACGATTTTCAGAAGCGCACAAGTGTCGTTCGCGTTTCGGCCGCCGGCGCGAACACGCTGGGCAAAGTCGCCGCGACGCTGGCGCGTGGCGAGCGCTTGTCGGCGCATGCAGCCAGCGCGGAGTTTCGTATGGCTGCGGAGCCTCGTGCAGAACCGCGCGAGATCGATCACAGATGATGGTTCGCGCATGATCGATCGGTTCGGGCCTCGGCCCGACCTCAGCGTCATTCGGGAGGACGTGCGCGCCATCGAGGCGTACCCGGTCCCGAGTGCGGTCGGGTTTGTAAAACTCGACGCGATGGAAAATCCCTTTTCGCTGCCGGAAGGGTTGCAACAACAGCTGGGTGAGCGGCTTGGACGCCAGGCGCTCAACCGCTACCCGCTATCGGACCCGCGAGGATTCAAGGAGCGACTCGGCAAATCGATTGGACTGCCGCCGGGCATGCAGCTGATGCTTGGCAACGGCTCCGACGAGCTGATCCACCTGATCATCCTGGCGTGTGCCAAACCCGGCACGACGGTGCTGGCGCCGGCGCCGAGCTTCGTGATGTATGAGCTGTCGGCGCGCTTCGATCACTGCAACTACGTCGGCGTGCCGTTGAAGGAAAACTTTGCGCTCGACGCGGAGCGAATGCTGCAAGCCATTGCCGAGCACCGCCCCGCAGTCATTTTCATCGCCTATCCCAACAACCCCACCGGCAATCTGTTCGATCGGGGCGGGATCGACGCGATCTTGCGCGCCGCGCCCGGCATCGTCGTCATCGACGAAGCCTATCTGCCATTCGCGCAAGAGACCTGGATGCCGCAGCTGAAGCGAACACCAAATCTGCTGGTGTTGCGCACGTTGTCCAAGCTGGGACTCGCGGGTATCCGGCTGGGTTATCTGGCGGCGGATGCCGATTGGATCGAACAATTCGAGAAGCTGCGGCCGCCCTACAACGTGAACGTGTTGACGCTCGCCGCGGCCGATCTGATGCTCGAGAACATGTCGATCCTCGACGCGCAAGCGGCCGCGCTGCGCAGCGAACGCGGAAAGCTGCTCAGCCACCTGCAGGCAACGCCCGGCGTGCGCGCATTCGACTCGGCGGCCAACTTCATTCTTTTTCGCGTGGCGAACGCCGACGCGGTATTCGCCGCGTTGAAGCAGCGCGGCGTGCTGATCAAGAATGTGGCGCCGACGCACCCGCTGCTGGCGGGATGTTTGCGCGTTACAGTGGGCACTGTCGCAGAAAACGAGACTTTCATGAAGGCGCTGCGAGCGTCGCTCGCCATCGGACACTGAGGGACAATGAGCACCATGGCCGTCAGTTCAACCGTCGATTCGCGCCGCGCCGAGGTTGAGCGCAACACCAAGGAGACGCAGATCCGGGTGGCCGTCGATCTCGACGGCGGTGGGGCAAGCCAGCTCGCGACCGGTATCGGGTTTTTCGACCACATGCTGGAACAGATCGCGCGTCACGGCGCGATCGACCTGACGATCGAGGCGCGTGGCGATCTGCATATCGATGGTCATCACACCGTTGAGGACGTCGGCATCGCGTTCGGGCAGGCGCTGTCGAAGGCGCTGGGCGACAAGGCAGGTATCCGCCGTTACGGCCACGCCTATGTGCCGCTGGATGAAGCCCTATCGCGCGTCGTTATCGATTTGTCGGGCCGGCCCGGCCTCGAATGGCACGTGCCGTTCACGCGCGCGATGATCGGCGGCTTCGATGTCGACCTGGCGCACGAATTCTTCCAGGGCTTCAGCAATCATGCGTTGGCGACGGTGCACATCGACAATCTGCGCGGAGACAACTCGCATCATCAGTGCGAGACGGTGTTCAAGGCGTTCGCACGGGCGCTTCGGATGGCGGTCGAGCGCGATCCGCGTGCGACGGGCGTACCTTCGACCAAGGGGTCGCTCTGATCGCTGTTGTCGATTACGGCATGGGTAATCTGCGTTCAGTGGCCAAGGCCATCGAGCATGTCGCGCCGCAGGAACGCGTCGAGGTGACGTCGGATCCCGCGGTCGTGAATGCCGCTGCGCGCGTGGTATTTCCGGGACAGGGCGCGATGCCCGATTGCATGCGGTATCTGCGTGAATCGGGGCTGGAGCAACCCGTGCGCGATGCGGCGCGGACCAAGCCGTTGCTCGCAGTTTGTATCGGCGAACAGATGTTGTTCGAGCGCAGCGAGGAGGGCGACACGCCCGGTTTGGGACTGTTCGGCGGCGATGTCGTCCGTTTCCAACCTGACATGCCCGGAGCGAGCGGGCGGCTCAAAGTGCCGCACATGGGATGGAACCGTGTGCGGCAGAGCAAACCGCATGCGCTTTGGGACGGGATCGACGATCAAAGCTGGTTCTATTTTGTGCACAGTTACTACGTCGCACCCCATGAAAAGGAGCTGATTACAGGGGAAACTACATATGGCGGCGTCTTTACCTGCGCCGTTGCGAGAGATAATATTTTTGCCACCCAGTTTCATCCGGAAAAAAGCGCCGCGGCCGGCCTACGCATCTAC
>JACCSD010000156.1 GCA_013813185.1 Burkholderiaceae bacterium | reverse complement strand
ACCGAGGACACTAAAACGGCAGCTTGAATCCCGGCGGCAGTGGCATACCCGCCGTCACCGACGCCATTTTCTGCTGAGACACGTCTTCGGCGCGGCGAACGGCATCGTTGAACGCCGCCGCAACGAGGTCTTCGAGCATGTCTTTGTCTTCGCCCACGAGGCTCGGATCGATCGCCACGCGCCGCACGTCGTGCTTGCAGCTCATCGTGACCTTGACCATGCCCGCGCCCGATTGGCCTTCCACTTCGGTACTAGCCAGCTCGTCCTGCATGCGCTTCATGTCCTCCTGCATCTTCTGCGCCTGCTGCATCAAGCCTGCCATCTGGCCTTTCATCATGGTGTCTTTTCCGTATCGCTGTCGTTACGCTCGCTGCCGTCACGCTCACTACTGCTGCGCGGACGAATCGACGCGGGATCAACCTGCGCGCCGAAGTTCTCGATCAATTCTCGCACGAAGGGATCGGCATAAATCGACTCCTCGGCCTGTCGCTGTCGCTCGGCGCGCGCCTGGTCTGCGATTCCCGCCGAGGTCGGGCCGGTCGTGTTTCCGACCTCTGCCGCGAGGCGTATCGGGCGACCCACCGCATCACTCACCGCCGCCTGCAGCTTCTGCAGCGCACCTGCATCGAGCAGCGTCTTCAATGGAACGCGCAGTTTCAGGCGATCACCTTCGTGTGAGATCAGCTCGCTGCGCTGCGCGAGTTCGCGGACCAGGCCCGACACTTTTAGCTGTGCGACCAGACCCGTCCAGTCGCCATCGAACGGCGCAATCTCTCCGGCAGGCACGCTGGGCGGCGGCTGCACAGCGGCGTCCTGCACGTCCGCGCGAGGCCGGCGCGCCGGCGCGGTGGTCCCGCCTGCAGGCGCGGCGGGCCTCGACGCCGTCGCGGCACGCACTGGCGGCGTTTCGGCGGGTGCAAAGGCCAGCATGCGCATCAGCGCCATCGTGAAGCCGGCATATTCGTCAGGCGCCAGATGCATCTCATTGCGCCCATGCAATGCGATTTGATAAAACAACTGAAGTTCGTCGGCTGCGAAAGTCGATGCCAGACGGCGTAATTCGTCGGCATCGACTTCATCATCGGCGGCGTTCGGCACTTGCTGAATCAATGCGACTCTATGCAGCAAGCTGGCCAGGTCCCGCATCGCCTGCGCAAAGGACGCACTGCGCTCGTTCATTTGATCGGCAATCGCCAGAAACTGAGCCGCGTCGCGCGCGGCGATCGCATCGAGAAGCTTTATCAGCGTGCCTTGATCGATCGCTCCCAACATCGCGCGCACCGCGTCGAGCGTGATCGTGCCGCCGGCGTACGCGATCGCCTGATCGAGCAGCGACAAACCGTCGCGCATGCTGCCGCGCGCCGCATGCGCCAGTGCGCGCAGCGCCGGCGGCTCGGCTTCGATTCTTTCCGCGGACAATACTTCCGTCATATGCCCGGCGATTGCCGACGGCGTCATCTGCTTCAGGTTGAACTGCAGGCAACGCGACAGCACGGTCACCGGCACCTTCTGCGGATCGGTCGTCGCGAGAATGAACTTGACGTATTCGGGAGGCTCTTCGAGCGTCTTCAGCATCGCGTTAAAGGCATGCGGCGACAACTGGTGCACCTCGTCGATCATGTACACCTTGAAGCGCGCACTGCTCGGTGCATACATCGCGCGCTCCAACAGCTGCACCATTTCGTCGACGCCGCGATTGCTCGCAGCGTCCATCTCGATGTAATCGACGAAACGGCCCGCATCGATCGCAGTGCATGGCTCGCACACATTGCACGGTGTCGCAGTGATCCCGCCTTTGCCGTCCGGGCCGACGCAGTTGAGGGCTTTCGCAAGAATTCGCGCCAGCGTGGTCTTGCCGACGCCGCGTGTGCCGGTGAACAGATAGGCGTGATGCAGCCGGTTCTCGCTCAACGCATGCGTCAGCGCACGTACCACGTGTTCCTGCCCGACCAGAGTCGAAAAATCGCGCGGGCGATACTTGCGGGCCAGAACCTGATACGACATTCGCGGATTTTACGACGCTGCGAATCGCGTCAAAGCTTCACCGCTGATGCGGCAGATGCGCCAATCCGGGAGCAGCGTCGCGCCGATCGCCTGATAGAACTCGATCGCGGGCTGATTCCAGTCGAGCACCGCCCACTCGAAGCGGCCGCAGCCACGCTCAACCGCGACCCGTGCGCAATGACGAATCAGCGCCTTGCCGATCCCGCGCCCGCGCGCTTCCGGCACGACGAAAAGGTCTTCGAGGTAGAGGCCGCGGCGCGCGAGAAACGTCGAATAGTTGTGAAAGTAAAGCGCAAAGCCGAGTGCGGTTTCGTTGTCCCAGGCGATCACCGCCTCGATCACCGGCCGCTCGCTGAACAACTCGCGCTGCAAATCCTGCGCTGTGCCGACTACCTGTGCGGCCAGCTTCTCGTACTCCGCCAGCCCACGAATCAGCGCATGCAAGATGGCGACGTCGCTTTCGCGTGCAGCTCGAATCGAAACACTCATGGTCATGACATTACAAGAATCGAAACCATCAGCCGCGTATCAGGCGCGTATCATCGGCGACGGCGGGCCCCCTCGCACTGGGGTGCCGTGAACCTGGTCAGGTCGGGAACGAAGCAGCCACAGCGGAGTGCCACAGGTGCCGAGGTTCAGGCTCGCCTCTTTCCGCTGCAGGCGGAAAAGGCGAGCCGTTGGCTCAATTGAAGATGCAAGAGGGGGCCTTAACCCCCTCTTGGAACTCCCCCCTTAACTCGTGCCGGTCTCGCTTTTCCAGGCGCGCCAGCCATTCAGCAACGGAAAATAAAGCCCGAGTTCGGCTGCGCCGCCGAGCGCTTGCGCGTACAGCTCCAGCTGACCCGCATACCGTAGGCGTTCACGATCCAGAAAGGCTTCGACATCGGCGCCCTCGTGCGTGCCGGTCTTGTAGTCGATGATCCAGCGCACCCCTTGCTCATCGACAAACGTGCGGTCGAGCACGAGGCGTTTCGCCCCGCCTTCGGCGCGAGCCGTCAATCGAAGCTCGCTGCGCGCGTCTTTATGCGACCCGAGCAGCCAGCGCGCGCGTGGGTCGGACAGGGCCTGGCTCAGTGCCTGCGCGACGCGGCCGTGCGCCGCTTTCAGTTCGTCGCCGCCGATCCCCGCTGCGGCGAGGTCGCGCTCGATATGCGGCGCGATCGCCTGCACCCGCTCGTCGTTCCATCCGCCCAAGGCATCGTCGCCGATGCGCTGCAGCCAGCGATGCACGACCAGTCCGATGCGGCGCGCCGTCTCGCCCGCCCACGAAAACTCGACCGCCGGCCCCGCAGCCGCGGGAGCCTGATCCCGCCAGACGACGGCAGGAGGCGTGACCGGAAATATCCAATCGACCGGCAGCCTTCGGAGTGACTGGTCATACGTGACAGGCAGCGGACCCGGTGCAACGGCGCCACCGGCGTCGATAGCACGTTCCGAAAGCGCGCGCCTGCATTCGTCTTCGACCGCCGGCCACAGCCGCTGCAGTAGGGAGTTCTCGCGCGGGGCCAAAAGATCATCGTCCGCGCTCGGCAGGCAGGCCACCCAGTGCAACTGTTTACGCGCCCGCGTCGCAGCCACATAGAGCAGACGCTGGTCTTCGTGCACCTGCCGGTTTGACTGAAACCGCTCTATCCAGCAGTAGATCGAATCGTCTTTCTTGTCGGCATCCGGCGGATAGATGGCGCTGAGCAGCAACTCGGCGGGGCCGCGCCGGTCAGCGAAGTCGGCCGGGCGCTCGAGCCACTGCATCAGTTGCGCGTGGTCACTGGGCGGCACCCGATCCAACCCGGGAACGATCACGTAATCGAATTCGAGTCCTTTCGCCTTGTGAATCGTCATCACCTGCAGTCCGCGGCTCGCATTCACATCGGACGCCGCATACAGGCGAACCAGCGATGCTTCGAACGCGGCGACATCGGTCACTCCGCGGCTTCGCTGTTCGTGCTGCACCAGGTGACTGAAGAAAGAGTGCGCATCAGCGCGATCGGCGTCGTTCGACACGCACGCAGGGCCGCCGAGCAGCCACCAGGTTTCGCGCACCCGCTCCGCGACTGGACTTCGGCCGAACAGCTCGAGCGCGCGCGCGAGCACCGGTGCAACGCGCGCCATACGCTGCTGCCCGTCGGCCGACAGTTGCGAGCGACGCGCCGGGTCGCACACCAGTTGCCAGATGGTCGTACCGATCGAGCCTTCAACCAGCGCAGACAGGTCGGACAACGTTAAACCGCACCACGGCGCGCGCAGCACGGCCAGCCACGCAACCCTGTCGGCGCGATGCTCGAGCGCGCGCGTCAGCGCGAGCAGGTCGCCAATCAGCGGGCGTGCGAGCAAAAGCTCGAGCTCGACCGCGGTGAATCGAAGCGCTGCTTCACGCAGCGCGGGCACGATGTGCGTCAGATGTGTTCGCGCACGCACCAGCAGCGCGATCGATGCCGCCGGATCGTCGGCCTGGATGC
This sequence comes from Burkholderiaceae bacterium, assembly GCA_013813185.1. Lineage (GTDB taxonomy): Bacteria > Pseudomonadota > Gammaproteobacteria > Burkholderiales > Burkholderiaceae_F > JACCZX01. The sequence goes on along the minus strand of JACCSD010000156.1, from coordinate 4,417 downwards.
GCCGCACGAGCTCGACGACGCGCTTGGCCTCGTCGGCAGGCGACCCGTCGATCAGCGGGTGGACGGTCACCGCTTCGCGTTGCGATGCCTCTGACGCCTGATCTGCGACCGACGGCTCGAATGCGACACTTCCGCTCGCCATGTCACTTTCGCCTGGCAGCACTCGAACAAACGCAGCGTTCGTCCATTCGACCAGCCGCTGCTGCGACCGGAAGTTGCGCTTCAGTTGCAAGCGGTGCAACGGCAGGCGAGCGATGCCCATGTTCCATGCCCGCAGGAACAAGCCCACTTCGGCCTCGCGAAAGCGATAAATCGACTGCATCGGGTCACCGACGATGAAGACCGTCCGCCCGTCACCGGTCCGCCAATCGGCGACCAGTCGTTCTATCAGTTCGTGCTGCGTGATCGACGTATCCTGGAACTCGTCGATCAACAGGTGGCGAATGCGCGCGTCGATGGCGTGCGCTATGTCGCCCGCATCTTCGTCACCCAGCGCGTCGACTGCCGCACGCGTCACCTGCACGAAGTCGCTCTCGCCTGCGTCGGCAAATTTAAGCACTAGCTCTGCAGCGGCGCGCGGCAGCAACGCAACGATCGACTCGAGCACCTCCCACTGCGCCGATGTGAAATGCGGCGCCGGCACATCGCGCAGTGCGTGCAATGCCTGTCGCAGCGCTTCGTTCGATCGCAGCGAGTCGGTCAGGGCGGCGATCCGCTGCTTGAACGGAGCGGCAGCGGCAAATGACGGAAAGCCCTCGACCTTGCTGAACTTGATGCGCCAGCTGCCCTCATTCGTTAGCAGCAGCGCGGCCAGCGCTCGCCACGCATCGAGCCGCAAAAAGCTTGCTTCCGGCAGATGCTCGAGGTCGGCGCACGGTGATAGCCGCGAGTCGTTCGGCACGTTGCCCGCCGCGTAACGCGCCAGTGCGATCAACTCTTGCGCGTCCACGCCAAGCAAGGCCTCGCATACGCGCTCGATGTGCATCGAACACTCGTTCTGCATCGGCGCCTCGAGCGCGGCACGATCGAGGTGCCCGACATGGCGCAGCCATTGGTCGCGCCTGGCAAGCATTCCGGCGAGCAGCCGGTGCGCGCGCGGCCAGTCGTTGTCGAGATGCGTCAACAGTCGTGCCACATGGCCCGCGATACCGCGGTCCCGCGCTTCACTGCTGTCGATCAGTGCCAGCGTGGTGTGGGCCGCCGCTTCGTACAGCGATTCGGCCCGCTCCGTCACTTGCATGATCGGGGCAAAGCGCGTTGTGATTGGCAGTTGCCGGGCCAGCCACATCGCCAGCGCGTCAATCGTCTGCACTCTTAGCCGCGCCGGATTCGCCGCCAGCTCCCACCCGAGCTCGCGATCGCGTGCTGCGACCTGCTGCGCAAGTTGCAGGGTCCGTGCGTGGTGCGCTTTCTGCGGCTCGAGGTCATTGCCGGCGGCGGCTGCGTGCGCAAGCGCCTCCAGCAGCCGGTCTTTCATCTCGGCGGCCGCTTTGCGAGTGAATGTGATCGCGATGACTTCCTCGGGCGCGTCGGCCCGCGCCAGTAATGCCAGCACGCGCTGCGTCAACAGCTCGGTCTTGCCCGATCCAGCCGGCGCGCGAACAATGAAACTCTGGCCGGTGTCGAGCGCGCTCGCGCGCGCGGCCGCGTCGTCGTCCAGCAGCGCCGCAGCGAGGGGCTCTGCGCGCGATGTTTCGAGCGCCGCCTCGATTTGCAGCGGCAGCGGCAACTGCGCGTCGCTGCGTAACGGCTCCCTATTCGTCATCGCGCACCCACGGCGTGCCGTCATCGTCATCGGCTGCGCCAGCCGTCACGGCGCCGCCCCGCTCGTTGATCCGGCAGAGGGTTGGCAGATCACAGTAACGGCAGGTCTGCGGCAATCGCTTGGGATCGACCGCAGCCTCGCCGGCGGCGAACTGCATCGCCAGGCGCTCGAGCACGTTGGACCAATGATCGACCAGCGCGCTCCAACTCGGGTGCTGACTCTTCCACTGAAGATTGGACCGGCCGGGCAGCAAGTCCGGGTCTGCCGCCAGCGCACTGAAACCAACGTCGCCGGTCCGTACCCGGGCCAGCGCGATGGCCTGCGCGGCTGGCTCTGCTGCCGTCAGATACAGAGGCAACTGCGGCTCGTCGGGCCGCGCTTCGAGCCAGCCGGGGTTCTTCGTTCCCCCTGTCTTGTAATCGATCACGACGCGCGCGCCGTTCGGAGTTTCGTCGACTCGGTCGAGGCGCCCGGTGACCGTCAACGGACCCAACTGCATCGTTCTCGCATCTTCGATTGCAACCACGCGAAACGCAGAGCGAGTTGCGATCTCGTAGTGCAACCATTGCTCAATCACGCGCACCAGACGCGCCGACTCGAGCTCGGTCAACGCAGCTGAGAACGTGCCGCGCCGTCTTTGCAGTCGCCCCTGCGCCGCGTCCGCAGCAGCGCGCAGCAACTCGCGGCGCTGCGGCCCCGGCGTCGCTGCCAGCGCGTCGCGCGTCGGCTCCGGCAGCGCCGTCCAGAAAGCGGCCAGCGTGTCGTGGACCAGCTGCCCGCGCTCGCGATAATCGAAACCGTCGTGCGGTGATTCGATCGCTCTGGCGCTCAGGCGATGAATGGCAAACGCGCGAAATGGGCACGCCGCCTGATTCTGCAAAATCGCCGCTCCGCCGCGCAGCGGAGTCGCGGCGCGCCACGACGGCGCCACCGCATCGCGCGTGACCGTCAGCGCGGCCGGTGCCATCACATCGATCAGACGCGCTGCGCGTGGCGGTGCAATCCATTCGTCGAACGCGGCGATCATCGGGCTCGGCGCGACCCGCCGGTCGACGTCGACAGTCGCGTGACTGACGATCACTTCCGGAGCCGATTGCAGCAATCGTTGCAGTTGTCGCCGCGCTCGCTCCAGCGCTGCGGTCGCACTCGCACCCGGCATGCCGGCTGCGCGCTGCAGCTCGATTGGCAACAATGGATCGGGCTGCGAAGCCGGCGGCCACGCGTCGGCCGTCAGGCCCATGATCCACACGTGGTCGAACGTCAACGCGTTGGCTTCGAGCACACCCAGCAATTGCACCGGCGGTGCGCCGCCTTCGGGCTGGAATATCGTGTCTTGCGCGATCCGCTCCAGTTGGCCGAGCGCCGCCGCGGCTCCAATTCGCCCGACGGTGCGATCCAGCGCGGCGAATTCGACCAGCAGTTCCTGCCAGCGCGCCAGTGCCTGGTATTCGTTCGAGTCGAGCGCGGCTTCGGTGACAATGAGTCCGCTCGCAGAAGACGCGCTGATCGATTGCAGCGCCTGCGCGAACGCGCTGGCCCATTCGGAGGGCCGCCGTGACCGCGTCACGTTTTGCCGGCGCCAGACACTCAACGCGCGCAAACCGGCGAGCAACTGCGCGACGTCGACGCCGCTCTCACGCGCCGACGCTTGCACAGCTTCGAATATCCGTTCCAGATCGACCGAGCGCTGGCAGCGCTGGCGCAACTGCGCATCCATCAAGTCGCGCGCGTCACGCTCATCGGCTGCGCCCGCGATGTAAGGCGAGCGCAGCATCGCACTCGCGTCTTCGAAGGCAACGCTGCCCAGCGCCAACCGGATCGAACGCAAATAGAATGCAATGAGAGCAACGTCGGACAGCGCGCCGCCGAGCGAAACTGTGTAAGGCCGGGCGCCCGCCGGCGCCAGTAATCGATTCGGAATCAGCACCGCATCGAGCGCCGCCGTCAGCGCGCGCCGGCGCGCGGCCAGCTGTGGCACGACGATGCCGATGCGAACGCCAGGATCTGCAGTGAGGCGCTTTGCGACCCAGTCGGCCATCTTCTCGTTTTCGTCGTGCTCGTCCAGGCACGCCGCACGTCGAGGTCGCGCAGCATGCTGCGCCGGCTCGAACCGCTCGCACAATGTGCCGCGCGCGAGCAATGCATCGAACAGTTGTTGTTGCTGCGGCGTGGTTTCGTCGAAGCCGGCCAGCACCACACGCGGTGGGCCTGCGATGGTGCCCGCGTCGACTTGCTCGCGAACAATGTCCGGCAATCGCGCGTGATCGGTCGCCCGGACACTTTCAACGCGCCGGTAGTACTCGCCGGCCCAATTGATAAACACACGCGTGTCGGCCACCGCCGTGTAACGCCGCATTTGCGAGGCCACGTTCCACTGATGCGCGAGCGCCCATGCGTTCGCCGCCAGAGCCGCGCCCGCTGCGGAAGACAGCATTCCAAGCTCGCTGTCGCTGACGACCGCTTCCCACAGCGCACGCTCCTGTGCCGCCGTCAACGGCGTCGGCATGCTCGGCAAGTCTGGATCGTGCTGCGCTGAGTCGTACAGCGTCGCAACAAACGCGGTGTATGGAAGAATCTGCGGCGTCTCCCAGACCGTGCGCGAAAGCTCCGTCTGATATCGATCGAACTCGGCGCCCAGCGAGCGCGCCAGAC
>JACCSD010000127.1 GCA_013813185.1 Burkholderiaceae bacterium | reverse complement strand
TCCAGCCCCGTAATGCGCCAGTCGTGCACCGGCAAAGGGAGCGGGTGTACGAGCCGCTCGTAGGAGCGCATCGGCCACAGTATGTCGAAGCGGCGTGTGTGGTCGAAGGTATCGACCTCGGCGACCGTGCCGCGGGTGCCAGCGAAACCCTCGAGCGTGAAGCGCATCCGTCGTGTGACGCTATCCGCGCGATCGACGTACGCGACCAGACGGTCGGTCGCCACTTTGCCCAGGCCCGGCGAGAGCCAAATGTTGACTGCATCGCACAGGCGTCCGTCCACTCTTTCGGTGCCGGCGAGCTGCATCGGCAGATTTCGATCAACAAGCCACATCGGTCCCAGCAGGAACAAGGCATAACCTTCCGCTACCAGCGCAGCGGTGTCTTGTGCGGCCGGGTCGCTGCTGCGAACACCGTTGAACCACACCGTGACCGCGCCGAGTTCGTCCGGCGCCTTGCGGCTGCGACGCCACGAAACCTGCTTGCGACCGAGTGGGCCCGTGTAGGCCTGTGCCACTATGCCGGCGGCCGGCATGAGGCGCTCTTCGGAGGGGCCGCGAAAGCCCGCGTCGACTAATTCGGGCTGGATGCGGCCTATCAGCGGGCGCCATTCACCGCTGTAGCTGACATTGACATCTGTCAGCGCGCGATACGCGGTCAGGCCATGCGCCTCGGCGCTTTCTCGCAGACGCCTAGCCGCCTCAGCTTCACCCGGCGGCCGCGAACCCAGCGGCAGCGGTGTGCTGCAGCCAGCGAGAACAGGTAACAGCGCCATTCCGAGTGCAGCACGGCGGGTCAAGCGATAGGTCAACATGGCGGTGGCCTCGAATCGGGCGCTCCCAACGTTGGACTGCCTGCTGGCATGTCTCGCTTGGAACCGAAGGTGCGTGCATAGATCCAGGTGAACTCAGCACCCAATAAAAAGATTTGCGCTGAGTAGTACACCCAGATAAAGATCACGATCAACGACGCGGCCGCGCCAAAGCCCGAGGCAATGCCGCTCTTGCCAATGTAAAGGCCTATGAGGAACTGGCCGATCGTGAATAAGAGGGCGGTTACCGCCGCGCCGAGCCACACGTCGCGCCACTGCACTTTCACGCGCGGCATGAGTTTGTAAATCATCGCGAAGCCGACCGTCGTGACCGCGTATCCGAGCACGATGTTGACGCTCTGCGCCAACACTTCCCAGCTGCCGAACGCGCCGCTCCACCACTTGCCCAGCGCGGCGGTGGCGGCTCCCAACACGAGCGCGACCATCAGTAGAAAAGCGATCCCGAGGATCATGCCGAACGAGAGCAGGCGCGTGCGCACCAGGCCCAGAAATCCACCTGAACGGTCGCGCGCGGGTGCGCGCCAAATGCGGTCAAGCGCGTCCTGCAGCTCACCGAAAACACTGGTTGCACCAACGAGAAGCAGCACGAGACCGATGACGGTCGCGGCGATTCCCTCCTTCGGCTCACTGACGCTAGTCAGCAGGCTTTCCACTGTCTTGGCGGCGTCGGCACCCATCAGACCCCGCAGTTGGCCAAAGATCTCGCCGCGAGCGGCCTCCGCTCCAAACACCATGCCGGCGACTGAGATGACGATCAACAGCATGGGCGCCAGCGAAAAGACCGTGTAGTACGACAGAGCGGCACCCATGCTCGGTGCGTAGTCGTCGATCCACGCTGCTACTGTGTCTTTGCCGAGCGTCGACCACTTATTGAAGAACAGTTTTATGCTCATGCACATCCTTAGAACATCCGATTTCTCCTGCCGCAATCACAGCCACGGTGGTGGTCACGGCAACTCGAACCGATAGACGTCCAATCCTGCGCCCCTTCCACTGAGCAGCGCGGAAGGTTTGTTCTTCAGATGTCGATCGAGGAACTCGATTCCGTAGCGATCGATCAGATACGCGTTGGGCTTTGCTTTGAGACACGCAATCACGCTCGGTTGGCCGGAGCACAGAAGGTTGACCCACTCGAGGTGCGTGCCGCCCTTGAGTTTCACGAAATACTTCGGCGGCGCCGTCACTGCATAGGCGCCCTGCGCCCCTTCGAGGCTGGTCGTGATGCCCCAGTCGAACTGCGCACCCTGGTACATCACCGGCACGTCGAGCCGCGCGAGCGTTCTCTGAGTGATAAACGGCAACACGTACGGCGAAAGCGCGAGCACCGCTTTGACGTCCGCGTGCTTCCATGATGGCCAGCCGCCGGCCATGCCAATGGCCGTATAGCCGCCGAGCGAATGACCGATCACGCCGATGTGCTGCGCGTCCACCGCGGGCCCGAGCTGTTGATCATTCGCCACCAAATCGATGACGGCGCGCAAGTCGTGCAGGCGATCTCTGTGGCTGCGCTCGCTCCAACGGTCGGGCTCGAGGAACGACTGATCGGTGCGCATGTTGCCGAAGTTGTGCTCGTCGCTGCCAATGGCACAGACGGCATCCTTGTGATCAGGCGCGGCGACCACGTAGCCGTGGCGCGCCAGCTCTTCGGTCAGGAACAGCGTCTGTAGCGCGCAGCCGCCGAGCCCATGCGAAAAGAGCACGAGGGGTACACGCGGGCATGTCGAAGGCGGCGCATCCTTGGCAACGCTGCCCATGAAGCCACCGGTTGAGCGCGAGTACGCCATCGGCTGCTCGCTGGCCGCCGCCGGATACCAGACCGCGACCTTGCGGCCATTCTCCATCGCGAGCACTCGGTAGCCGGCTGCTTGTCGGGCAGTGCAGTCATCGGCGGCGAGCACGCTTGAGCTCAGCAGCGAGTACAGCAGCGCTGCGATGCGTACTGGAGTCAGCAGACCGTTCATCACTGCAATGATAGGTTCCGGACTGGCACGCGAAGAAAGATCGATATGAATCGCTTCATTGTCTGTACAGCTTTCTGTCTGCTGGCTTCATCTGCGCCTGCTGCGGAACTGCCCGACACCGTATTCATCGAGGAGCTCACATGGACCGAGGTGCGCGACGCGATCAAGGCCGGGAAGACCACCGTCATCTTTCCTACCGGCGGCACGGAGCAGAACGGTGCGCACATGGTGCTCGGCAAGCACAACTTTATCGTCAAGCATGCGGCCGAGCAGATTGCGCGCCGGCTCGGCAACGCGCTGGTGGCGCCGGTGCTCGCCTACGTGCCTGAAGGCAGCATCGATCCGCCGAGCGGGCACATGCGGTACTCGGGCACGATCTCGTTACCGGACGACGTCTTCACGAAGGTGACTGAATATGCCGCACGCAGTTTCAGGGCGAGTGGCTTCAAGGACATCGTGCTGATCGGCGACAGCGGCGGGAACCAGAAAGCCCTGCAGGCGGTCGCCAGCTCGCTGAACAAGCAGTGGATGAAGAGCAGCGTGCGTGTGCACTTCGTATCGGAGTACTACAACGAAAAGCCTTTCCGCGAGTGGTTGCAAAGCCAGGGAGAGAAACCCGCAGACATTGGCACGCACGCGGGCATCATCGACACGTCGCAGTTGATGGCGATGAACCCGAATGGAATTCGCAGCGACAAACTTGCCGCGGGCGGCGACCGCAACGTCACCGGTGCGACCGGCAATCCGGCGCGCGCCAGCGTCGCGTATGGAAAGAAAGGACTGGAGATGAAGATCGATGGCGCTGTCGCGCAGATTCGGAAGTCGATCGCGGCGAAAGGCGCGCCTCCGAGCGGCAGCGGTTTCAGCGATCGCAGGTACACGATCAACGCCGTCATGTCTCCATCGTCGATGTTCTTGTACCAGTCGAAAGCCATCGGTGGTTTCAGTGGGGTCCCGTCGCGGCTCTTGCCTGAGCGTATCGCGTGCGCGATCTCGGCATCGGTCCAGCTCTTCAGGCTCCTTGGCGTCAGGTTGCGCGACTCGGAAACGCCCCACGGTCCGGTGAATGGAGCGCCGATGCGTGTCATGTCCATGCCTTTGTCGTTGTACGGCGTGTGGCAATCGATGCAATGGCCGAGCGGCCCGGCCAGATACGCGCCGTACTTGACCTTGTCTGTGCGCGGCGGTGCAACGACTTTCTGTTTGATCGGGCGTCCGTACGCACGGGGAAGCTTGATGTAGTA
>JACCSD010000125.1 GCA_013813185.1 Burkholderiaceae bacterium | reverse complement strand
CACTGCCCGAGGAAGGGCCGCTGCCGTTCTGGATCGGCGCGCTGATGATCAAGTTGTTCGGCGGCATCTTCGGCGATATCGTCGCCGCGCGCCTGGTCACCGTGTTGTGGTTTTTCATCGCCACGACAAGTCTGTGGTACGCGACGTATCGGCTTGCTCGCCGTCCCGAAACGCAACCGGTTGCGTTCGCGTTCGGTGGCGAGGCCAACCCTCGCGACTACGGCCGCACTCTCGCGGATATCGCCGTGCTGTTGATGCTCGCAACCATCGGCATCGTGTTCAGGCTGCATGAAACGGTCGCCGAAGCAGCGCTGTTTGCGTTCGTGGCCATGCTGCTGTTTGGCCTTGCGGTATCGCTGGAAGATCCATGGAAAGGAACCTTCGCCGCAGCCCTCGCGCTGGCCGCCATTGCACTGACGCGCGGCCTGTTGCCGGCCACTGCATTGATGATCGCAGCGCTCATCTTTGTGTTGTCGTTCGGCAGGTATCGCTTGATACGAGCGATCGTGCTCATCGCGATCGCCGTTGGGTTATTCGCCGTGTGGCCGCTTGCAGCGCACACGGCGACGCCCCAAGCCGTTCTCTACTTCGATGCCTGGTGGGCGTGGAACGCGCGCGAGCTTTACGGGCCGAGTTTGTCGGGCCTGATGTGGGCGGTACGCAATATCGGCTGGTACACGTGGCCGCTGTGGCCATTCGCGCTCTGGACCCTGTATTCATGGCGCAGCTTCTGGCGCCGGCCGCACGTGCTGCTACCGCTGCTGATCGTGGTGGCGTCGATGCTGGCGCTGCTGATCGTCGCGGACCCGAGTGATCGCGAATTGATTGCGGCGATCCCTCCGCTGGTGGTGCTCGGCGCTTTTGGTGTATCGACGTTGCGGCGCGCCGCCGACGATGCGATCGACTGGTTTTCGCTTGCGCTGTTTACGTTGGCGCTGCTTGCCATCTGGGTTTACTTCGGCGCCTGGAATGCCGGCGTTCCGCCGAAAATGGCCGAGTCGGTCGCGCGCCTGGTGCCGGGACTCGAACCGTCGGCGCCGATTGTTGCCACCGCAATCGCAGTGTTCGCTACCGCCGCCTGGGTCATGTTGGCGGTTTGGCGAGTGCGGTGGCGTCCGAAAGTGCTGTGGCGCGGGCCATTTTTCGCTGCGGGCGGCCTCGCTACCGTGTGGATCGTCGTCGTATCGCTCTATGGCGCTCCCATCGAATACTCGCGCTCCTATGCATCGACGGCAGCTGTGCTCGCCGATCAGGTCAGGCGGGCTGGCGGAGACAGCTGCGTGCAGGCGCATCACCTTCCGGTCGGCATTCGGGCGATGTTGGCCTATCACGGCGGCGTGAACTTCGCGCCGCAATTTTCCGCCCCGGTGTCTTGCCGCGTTGCGATCCAGCGCGATAGTCAACGCACCGAGACCGACGATGAGCCGTTGCGCGGCTGGAAAGTCGCCTACGAGTTCACGCGCCGAGCGCGCTATGACGAAGTGTTCCGGGTGTGGGTGCGCGATCGATGACACGCGCGCCGCGGCGGAATGCCACTGACGACGCTACCGACCTCACTTCAGATCTCCCGCAAGACACGCGACCGGATAGGCGCGCTGCTCCCGATACGTCAACCCGCGCCTTCGTCAAACTCGGGTGGCCGCTTTTCATCGCGAACCTCGCCGTGGTCGGTAACGGCACGATCGACACGATCATGGCCGGTCAACTCTCTGCGACCGATCTGGCGGCGGTGGCAGTCGGCTCAAGCATCTACGTCTCCGTCTACATCGGCTTAATGGGGGTACTGCAGGCGCTGTCGCCGATCGCCGGCCATCATTTCGGGGCGCGGCGCTGGCGCGCCATTGGCGACGATCTGCAGCAAGCGCTGTGGCTTTCACTTTTCCTCGCGATCGCGGGCTTGCCTATCGTGCTTGCAACCAGCCCCTGGCTGGGCTTTGCGCGGGTAGAGCCCGAGGTTGCATCGATCGCAACGACGTACCTGCACGCGATCGCCTTTGGCCTACCCGCCGCGCTGGCGTCGCGCACGTTCGTAGCATTGAACGCAGCGGTGTCGCGCCCGAAGATCACGATGATGATCAACGTATTTGCGCTGGCATTGAAAGTCCCGCTCAATGAAGTCTTCATGTCCGGCGCGGGGCCGATTCCGCCGATGGGCGGCGCGGGCGCTGCCGTTGCAACCGCGGTGCTGGCGTGGGTGACGCTTGCATTGAGCGTCGGCGTCTGGCGGCTCGATCCTTTCTTCCGGCGCTTTCACAGCGACCGCATCCATCGTCCGCGTTGGGCGAGTCAGCGCGATTTGCTGAAGCTCGGCGTTCCGATCGGCTTGTCGGTGGCCTTCGAGGTAACGTCGTTCACGTTTATGGCGGTCTTGATTGCGCGCCTGGGGACTACATCCGTTGCGGGCCATCAGGTGGTGGCCAACGTGGCGGCGATTCTGTTCATGGTTCCGCTTGCAATCGGAATTGCGACCAGCGTGCTCGTCGCGCAATCGATGGGCGCCGGCGCTCCACGCGTCGCGCGCGTGGCCGCACTGCGCGGATTTCGTCTGTCGATCGGCATTGCGCTGGCGGCAGCGCTCATTGTGTGGCTGCTGCGTGAGCCGCTGGTTGCGTTGTATACGATCGACGCCGCAGTCAGTGCGGTCGCGCTGTCGCTGATCGGCTGGGCCGCGGTATTTCATGTGTTCGACGCCTGCCAGGGCGTGTGCGGATTCGCGCTCCGAGGTTACAAAAATACGTTTTGGCCGATGGTGATTTACGGCGTCTCGCTGTGGGGCGTCGGATTAGCGGGCGGCTATTGGATTGCACTTTATGACACACCGCTCGGCCCGCCGCGCGGTGCTCTTGGCTTTTGGGAGGCCGCAACCGTTGCTCTGGGCATCGCCGCATTTTCGCTCGCGTGGCTTGCAGCCGACGTTTCGCGCAGAACGGCCGAGCGAGAATAAAAAGGCCGGGAAGTCCCGGCCTTGATTCGCTGCAATTGCTTCGGACTAACGGCCCGCTGACTGTAGCGCCGCGATCCGTTGTTCGATCGGCGGATGGCTGGAGAACAACGCCAGCATTCCACTCGGCCGTCCGTTGATGCCGAACGTTTGTACCTGCTGCGGCAACTGGCCGGGATCCTGGCCGCCCAGTCTCGCCAGCGCGTTGATCATCGGGCGGTTGTTGCCCATCAGTGCGGCAGCGCCAGCGTCGGCACGGAATTCGCGTCGACGTGAGAACCACGCCACGACCATCGCGGCCAGGAAGCCGAGCGCAATGTCGAGCACGATCGTAGTCACGTAATACCCGATGCCCGGCGCGTTGCTCTCGTTGCGCAACACCATGCGGTCAACGACGTAGCCGATCACGCGCGACGCGAACACGACGAACGTGTTCATCACGCCCTGCAACAACGTCATCGTCACCATATCGCCATTGGCAATGTGCGAAACCTCGTGGCCCAGCACCGCCTCGACCTCGTCCTTGCTCATGGACTGGAGTAGACCCGTCGAGACTGCCACCAGGGCACTATTCTTGAACGCCCCGGTCGCAAACGCGTTCGGCTCGCCTTCGAAGATCGCCACTTCGGGCATGCCGATGCCGGCCTTTTCCGCGTGTCGCTGAACGGCGCCGACCAGCCACGATTCCATCGCGTTGGACGGCTGGCTGATCACCTGCGCGCCGGTCGCGCGCTTGGCCATCCACTTCGACAAAAGCAGCGAAATAAACGCCCCGCCAAAGCCGATCACTAGCGAAAAGATCGCCAGGCTGCCGACGTTAAGCGTTTGCCCGCCGAGGTTGAAGTTGATGCCAAACACGGAAGACAGTACGGTCAGGAACAGCACCAGTACCGCCATAATCGCAAGGTTCGTCAGAACGAACAGAGCGATACGTTTCATAAAGTCTTCTCCAAAGAGTGATGAAAAATCGGTTAGCGAGCCGGTTAGGACCCGCAAGTAGAACATCCGCAGTTTTCAACTACGCTACATCGTATTCCCCAGCATCGCTTACACACCTCGCCGACGGATCGGAGCGTTGGACCACCCGAACATCGTCGGGTTCGGCTAGTTCGGATATGAGGGCGGCGGTTGCCCGCTCAATAGGTGGCAAACGGCGCGCCGGATAGAATTTCGCCTCCTCCCACGCCCAAGTCCTCCATGTCCGCCACTGATCTAGAGCGCGCCGTCGCGCGGCCCATCCCGCTCGTGCCGCTGATCTTCGCCACGCGCTGGCTGCAACTGCCGCTGTACATCGGCCTGATCCTGGCGCAGGCGGTCTATGTGTATCACTTCTGGGTCGAGCTGGTGCATCTGGTCGAAGCTGCGTTTGGCGACGCGGCTGCGCTGGACATGCTGATTAAGAGCATTGATTATCAACTGCCCGCGATAGTCAAAGACGGTGTCATCGTAGGCTACGAGCCACCCCAGCTTAACGAAACCGTGATCATGCTGGTCGTCCTGGCGTTGATCGATGTCGTAATGATCTCGAACCTGCTGATCATGGTGATCATCGGCGGCTACGAAACGTTCGTGTCGCGCATGTATCTGGAAGGTCATCCCGATCAGCCGGAGTGGCTGTCGCACGTCAACGCCAGCGTGCTTAAGGTCAAGCTGGCCACTGCGATCATCGGCATCAGCTCGATTCATCTGTTGAAGACGTTTATCAACGCCGAAAACTACTCGGAGAAAGCGTTGATCGCGCAGACCGTGATTCATATTACTTTCCTGCTGTCGGCGATGGCGGTTGCTTCGACCGACCGGCTTATGGTGGGTGCCGGCAAGGCGGCGAGGGAACACGCATGACAAGCATTCGTCAGGCCGACTTGGTCGAGAGCATTGCCGCCGCGCTGCAATACATCAGCTACTACCATCCGGCCGACTACATCAGCCATCTTGCTCGCGCGTACGAGGGTGAAAAAAGCGCCGCCGCCAAGGATGCGATTGCGCAGATCCTGACCAACTCGCGCATGTGCGCCGAAGGAAGGCGGCCGATTTGCCAGGACACCGGCATCGTCAATGTGTTTCTGAAGATCGGTATGAACGTGCGACTGGATGGCTTCGAGGGGACGCTTGAAGATGCGGTCAATGAGGGCGTGCGTCGTGGTTACAACCATCCAGACAACCTGCTGCGTGCGTCGATTGTCGATCCCCCCGAGTTCGCTCGCAAAAATACCGGCGACAACACCCCGGCCGTGATCAACGTTCAACTAGTGCCTGGAGATACCGTCGATGTGACGGTGGCAGCCAAAGGCGGTGGCTCCGAAAACAAAAGCAAGTTTGTCATGTTGAATCCGAGTGATTCGATCGTCGATTGGGTGCTTCAAACAGTGCCGACGATGGGCGCCGGATGGTGCCCGCCGGGCATGCTCGGTATCGGTATCGGCGGCACCGCGGAGAAGGCAATGCTGCTCGCCAAGGAAGCGCTGATGGAGGACATCGACATGTTCGACCTGAAGCAACGTGGCCCTCGCACAGATGTCGAGAAGCTGCGCGTCGAGCTGTACGACAAGGTGAACGCGCTCGGCATTGGGGCACAGGGGCTGGGCGGGTTGACCACGGTGCTCGACATCAAGATCAAGATGTATCCGACGCACGCGGCCGGCAAGCCGGTCGCGTTGATCCCGAACTGCGCAGCGACGCGCCACGCGCACTTCGTGCTCGACGGTTCGGGGCCCGCCTACATCGAGCCGCCAGCGCTCGATCTGTGGCCGGACGTGAACTGGCAGCCCGATTACAACCGCAGCACTCGAGTCGATCTCGACACGCTGACGAAAGAGGAGGTCGCGTCGTGGGCGCCGGGCCAGACGCTGCTGCTCAATGGCCGCATGTTGACCGGCCGCGATGCCGCCCATAAGCGCATCGCCGACATGTTGACGAGAAACGAAAAGTTGCCGGTCGACTTCACCAATCGCGTGATTTACTACGTCGGTCCGGTCGATCCGGTGCGTAACGAGGTGGTCGGACCGGCAGGGCCGACGACAGCAACGCGGATGGACAAGTTCACCGAGATGATGCTGGCGCAAACCGGGTTGATCGCGATGATCGGCAAGGCCGAGCGTGGACCGGTAGCCATCGATGCGATACGCAAGCACCGGAGCGCGTATCTGATGGCGATCGGCGGCGCTGCTTATCTGGTTGCCAAAGCGATCAAGAGCGCGCGCGTGGTCGCATTCGCCGACCTCGGCATGGAAGCGATCTATGAATTCGATGTGCGAGACATGCCGGTCACAGTGGCGGTCAGTGCTAATGGCACGTCCGTGCATCAGACCGGCCCACGCGAGTGGCAACAGAGGATCGGCAAGATTCCGGTTGCGGTGGCGTGACGTTAAGGGCGCCGCCCGGCGTCAGCCGGGAAAAACGCCGGTCGATAGGTAGCGATCCCCGCGATCGCACACGACAAATACGATAGTCGCGTCCTCGACTTCAGCCGCGACGCGCAGCGCGATTGCACAGGCACCGCCCGCCGAAACACCGCAAAAGATTCCTTCCTCGGCTGCCAGTCGGCGCGTCATGACTTCGGCGTCGACCTGCGCGACCGATTCGATACGGTCGACGCGCGCGGCGTCATAAATCTTCGGCAGATAGGCTTCGGGCCATTTTCGAATACCGGGAATCTGCGAGCCTTCGGCCGGTTGCGCACCAACGATCTGAATCGCCGGGTTGCCTTCCTTCAGGTAGCGCGACACGCCCATGATCGTCCCGGTCGTTCCCATCGCACTGACGAAGTGCGTGATGCGGCCTCCGGTGTCGCGCCAGATCTCCGGGCCGGTAGTTTCGTAGTGCACGCGCGGATTGTCCGCATTGGCGAACTGATCGAGCACCACCCCTTCGCCGCGTGCCTGCATCTCGAGCGCGAGATCGCGCGCGTATTCCATGCCCCCTTTGTCCGACGGCGTTAGCAGCAACTCTGCGCCGTAGGCGCGCATGCTCGAGCGGCGTTCGAAGCTCAGGTTATCGGGCATCACCAAAGTCATGCGATAACCGGTCATCGCGGCGATCATTGCCAGGGCGATGCCGGTGTTGCCGCTGGTGGCCTCGATCAAGCGATCGCCACGCCGAATCTGCCCGCGCTCCTGCGCGCGAGCGATCATCGACCACGCTGGTCGGTCCTTGACCGATCCGCCTGGATTGTTGCCCTCGAGTTTTCCCAGGATGACGTTGTTGCGCCGGGCGTTTTCTGGTGCAGCGATGCGCTGCAGCCGCACCAGCGGCGTGTTACCGATAGTTTGTTCGATCGTGCCAAACACTCCGTCCGCCGCCGCAATCACGCGACGTCCAGTTCCTCGAGGCGGCGCGGCGGATAACTGTCCCAACTGGAACAACCGGGGCAATTCCAGTGAAACTCGCGCGCGCGAAAGCCGCACTTGCTGCAGCGGTAACGCGCGAGCTTTTGTGTGTGATTGCTTAACAGCGAGCTGAGCAATCGCAGCTCTCCGTCATCCGTGCCGGTGCTCTGATTGATCGCCATTCGTGCCTCGAGTAGCCGCTCGAAGCCCAGCAGTGAAGGATGCCGCTGCGTTTCCTGCGCGATCATGTTTTCGGCAACCGCAGCACCGCGCCACGCAGTGGCGCGGTGCGCAACAATATCCAGCAGGTCAATCGATGGCGCATCCAGCAGCGCGCGCTCGAGCCAGTTAAGCGCGTCACCCTCGCGGCCTTGAGCAGCCATCGCGTCGGCGACACGGGCCGCGATCAAGGGCACATGCTCGGCCGAAGCATTTTCTACCCGGCGCCATTGCCGCCAAGCTTCTTCCGGGTCGCCTCGCTTCGCCGCGATGTCGCCCGCCAGGATCAGCGCCCGGATCGACTTCCGGTTGGCCGTCAGCGCCTCGTCGATCGCCCGCTGCGCCTCATCCAGGTCATTACGTACCAACGCATCGCTCGCCAGCTCACAGTAATAGTGCGAAATGGCAACGTAGTGTGATTCGCCGGCTTCGCGCTGCAGTTGCCGTGCGCAGTCGACAGCCTTCAACCACTCGCGCTCCATTTGGTAAATGCGCAGCAGCGCACGCAACGCATCAAAGCGATGGTGCCGATCTTGCAGCAGTTGCACGAACGCGTCTTCGGCACGATCGAGCAAACCGGCTTTTAAATAGTCCTGCCCCAGTTCGTCGAGCGCTTGCGAGCGTTGCCGCCCGGGCAGATCCGCGCGGTTCAGCAGATGGGTGTGAATGCGGACGGCCCGATCGAACTCGCCACGCCGGCGAAACAGATTGCCGAGCGCCTGGTGCAACTCGATCGTTTCTGAATCCAGCTTGACGACCTCGATGAAGGCATCGATCGCTTTGTCAGGCTGATCGTTCAGCAGGTGATTCAGGCCGCGAAAGTAAGAGCGCGGCAGCGCCGCGTTGTCCGTTTCACGAACGCGCGACTCGAATCCGCGGAAAAACCAGCCTGCTGCAAACAGAAGCGGGAGCGACAGCAGATACCAGAGCTCAAACTCCATGTGGGCAGGCCGCTCGCGGTTTTGTCACGACCGTTCGCCGCTTCCCAATTCGGCCACGGCACCCGATTGGCGTGCCGCGCTTGCCATGCGCTCGGCTGATGATTCGGACGTCGATGGCAGCGCGCCTGACCGCCGCAGCTGCGTCACTTCCCTACGCATCTTGTAGATCGGCAGCGACAACGCCAGCGCTCCCAGCAACGCACCGAGTGCTACGCAAACCAGCATGACAACGATCAATGGAACGTGCTCCCACGCGAGCTCCGAGTTGAAACGCACCGGCACTGGCGTGGTGTTCTTAAGAGCAAACCACAACACCAGCAGAAAGAATCCCAGCTTGAGCAGCCACGCGGCGAGCTTCATGCGACGAGCCCTCGATCGTTCACAGGATCTTCATTGTAGGGAATGCGCGCGAAAAAAAGGCCGCAATCCGATTGCGGCCTTTGTGCGAACCCGAAGCTATTCGTCCAACTCGCCGTCGGCGGCCGGGTCGATGCCCTCGTGGCCATCGACGCGCTCGCGCAGTTCCTTCCCGGCCTTGAAGTGCGGCACATGCTTGGCCGGCACCTGTACGCGATCACCCGACTTCGGATTACGCCCAACTCGCGGCGGCCGATAATTCAACGCAAAACTGCCGAAGCCGCGAATCTCGATGCGTTGCCCGGTCGACAGTGCTTCGGTCATCGCATCAAGCATCGTATTGACCGCTTCATCCGCATCGCGCGCGACCAGCCGCGGATTGCGCTCCGCGAGGCGCCCGATCAGCTCCGACTTCGTCATTGTTTTCATAGACAGGGAAGCCGGCGCTGGCGCGCCGGCAGCTTACTTGTTGTCCAACTTTGCCTTCAACAGGGCGCCCAGATTGGTGGTGCCGGTTTGCGCTTCGGACTGCATGCGCTCCATCGTTGCCGCGGTTTCGACGCTGTCCTTGGCCTTCACCGACAGGTTGATGTTGCGATTCTTGCGATCGATATTGATGATCATCGCGTTAACGGCATCACCTTCCTTCAGATGGTTGCGCGCGTCTTCGACCCGATCGGCCGCGATCTCCGATGCGCGCAGGAAGCCTTCGACGTCGCTGCCGAGATCGATCACCGCGCCCTTCGCGTCGACCGACTTCACCGTGCCTTCGACCATCGCGCCCTTTTCGTGGCCCGCGGCAAAGTTGGTAAACGGATCGCCCGACATCTGCTTGACGCCGAGCGAGATGCGCTCGCGCTCGGTGTCGATCGCCAGCACCATGGCCTCGATCTCGTCGCCCTTCTTGTACCGACGGACCGCCTCTTCGCCAGGCTCCGACCACGACAAGTCGGATAGATGCACCAGGCCGTCGATGCCGCCAGGAAGTCCGATGAACACGCCGAAATCGGTGATCGATTTAATCGCCCCGCCGACCTTGTCGCCCTTCTTGTGCTGCTGCGCAAAGTCGTCCCACGGATTGGGTTTGCACTGCTTCATGCCAAGCGAAATCCGGCGCCGATCTTCGTCGATCTCGAGCACCATCACTTCGACTTCGTCGCCGAGATTGACGACTTTTTTCGGGTCGACGTTCTTGTTGGTCCAATCCATTTCCGACACGTGCACCAGGCCTTCGATGCCCGCTTCGATTTCAACGAACGCACCGTAGTCGGTGATGTTGGTGATCTTGCCGAACAAGCGCGTGCCCTGCGGATAGCGGCGCGCGAGGCCCACCCACGGGTCCTCCCCAAGCTGCTTGACGCCGAGCGAGACGCGGTTCTTTTCCTGATCGAACTTCAACACCTTGGCGGTGATTTCCTGCCCGACCTGCACGACCTCGCTCGGATGCCGTACGCGGCGCCACGCGAGATCGGTGATGTGCAACAGGCCATCGATGCCGCCCAGATCTACGAACGCACCGTAGTCGGTGATGTTCTTGACGGTGCCCTTGACGACCGCGCCTTCTTTCAGGTTGTCGAGCAGCTTCGCGCGCTCTTCGCCCATGCTTGCCTCGACCACCGCGCGGCGTGACACGACGACGTTGTTCCGCTTGCGGTCGAGCTTGATGACCTTAAAGTCCATCGTCTTGCCTTCGAACGGCGTCGTGTCCTTGACGGGACGCGTGTCGACCAGCGAGCCGGGCAAGAATGCACGGATGCCGTTGATCATCACGGTCAGTCCACCTTTGACTTTGCCGGTGATCGTTCCGACAACGAGCTCCGCGGAATCGAGCGCCTTTTCGAGATTCATCCACGCCGACAAGCGCTTGGCCTTGTCGCGCGACAAAATGGTGTCGCCATAGCCGTTCTCGAGCGACTCGATCGCGACCGATACGAAATCACCCGGCTTCACATCGAGCTCGCCGTTGTCGT
>JACCSD010000088.1 GCA_013813185.1 Burkholderiaceae bacterium | reverse complement strand
GTCGGCCGCCGCGTAGCGCGCCGGCATGTCGTCGATGAACGCGACGATTTCGGCTTCGACGCCGGCCTCCCGATAGAGCGCTCGCACGGAATCGACGTGCTTCGCGCCGCACTGATGGACCACGTACGGACGTAAATCGGCGGGAATCAGCGCCAGCGCGCGCGGTACGTTCTCGTTGAGCGCCTGAGCACCGAGGCTGCCGCCGATGACGAGCAACCGCAGTGGTCCATGACGGCCCGTGTAGCGTTGCTCGGGTAGAGCAACCTTGGCTATTTCGGCGCGCACCGGGTTGCCGGTTACCAGCCCCTTGTCGCCCGCCGTTTTTACCGCCGCTCCATCGAAGCCGCACAACACTGCCGACGCCAGCGACTTCAACATCTTGGTCGACATCAACGGCGCTGCATCCGAGTTCAGCAGCACCAGCGGCACTCCGAGCGTGCTTGCGGCCATTCCCGCCGGCACAGCGACGTATCCGCCGGTGGAAAACATCACGCGTGGCCTGCGCGCGCGAATCAGCGCGCGGCTTTGCCAGAGCGCTCGTAACAGATAGAACCCGCCAAGCAACAGCGTCTTCGCGCCCTTGCCGCGTAAGCCTGAAAAATCGATCGCATCGAATGCGATCCCGCGCGGTTCGACGAGCTGGCGTTCCATGCCGACTCGGGTACCGAGCCAGCTCACCGACCATCCGCGCTCGCGCAGCGCCTCGGCAACCGCGAGTCCCGGCATCACGTGCCCACCGGTGCCGGCGGCGACGACCATCAAGTGATGGCCCCGAGCGATCACGTGCGCCCTCCGCGCATCAACATGCGGTTCTCTCTGTCTACCCGCAGCAAGATTGCAAGCGCAACCAGCGTCGACAGCAACGCCGAGCCGCCGTAGCTCATCAACGGCAACGTCAGGCCCTTGGTCGGCAGCAACCCGGTTGCGACGCCGACATTGATAAACGTCTGCACGCCGATCCACAGACCTACACCTTGCGCGACCAGGCCGGCGAAGGTGCGCTCGAGTGCGATCGCCTGGCGGCCGATTTCAAACGCGCGCTTGACCAGCCAGTAGAAAAGCGCGACGACCGTCGCCACACCGACCAGTCCGAGTTCTTCTCCGAGCACCGCAAGGATGAAGTCGGTGTGCGCTTCGGGCAGGTAATGCAGCTTCTCGACGCTGCCGCCGAGTCCTACACCGAACCACTCGCCACGCCCGAAGGCGATCAGCGAGTGCGACAGCTGATACGCCTTGCCGAGCGCATTGCCTTCTGACCATGGATCGAGATAGGCAAAGATGCGCTCGCGCCGCCACGGCGACAGCCAGATGACGAGGACGAACACCGACGCAAGCGCAGCGCTGATACCCGTGAACAAGCGTCCATTGACGCCGCCCAGAAACAGGATGCCCATGCTGATCGCAACGATCACGCCGAACGCACCCAGATCGGGCTGCAATAGCAGAAGCACGCCGAGCGCCCCCATCACGAATGCCATCGGCAGGAACCCTTTGGCGAAGTGGTTCATGTAGTCCTGCTTGCGCACCGTAAAGTTGGCCGCGTACAGCACACACGCGACCTTCATCAGCTCCGACGGCTGCAGATTCAAAATCCCGAGCGGTATCCAGCGCTTGGCGCCGTTGACCCCCTTGCCGACGCCCGGGATCAGCACCACCACCAGCAACGCAAGCGCAGCGACGAACACGAACGGCGCCAGTCGTTGCCACACGCCGATCGGAATTTGAAACGCGATCGCCGCCGCACAGAACGCGATGCCGAGCGACAGCAGGTGCCGCATCAGGAAGTGCGTAGGCGTAACGTTGTAGCGTGGTGAATCGGCAAGCGAAATCGACGCCGAGTAAACCATCACGGTGCCCAGTAGAAGCAGCGTCAACACGCCGCCGACCAGTGGCCCGTCGACTGCCGGCAGCGACGTCGGGCGCACCGATGCGATGGACCTTCCACCCAAACCGGCGCTGCTCAAACCGATCAACGAACCGGCAAAAGCGAACGCTGTGTCACCGCCGCGCTCGCGTCGGGCCGATCTCTGACCACCGAAAGGCGCGCGCAGCCATTGCAGCAGACCGCTCATGACGGCTGTCCCGCTTCGGCCGACAGCTCTCGAACCGCGTCCGCGAAGACCTCGCCACGGTGCACATAGTTGCGAAACATGTCGAAGCTGGCGCAGGCGGGCGACAAAGCAACTGCGTCTCCCTGCTTCGCCTGTCCTGCAGCAATCGAGACTGCTTGCTCGAGTGTGTCTGCATCCAACAGGGGGACGCCGCCCGCATGCTCTTCGAGCACGGCCCGGATCGCAGCAGCGTCGCGGCCAACGACGATGACGGCTCGCGCGAAGCGCGCAACCGGCGCCGCCAGCGGCGAAAAACTCTGCCCCTTGCCGTCGCCTCCGAGGATAAGAACCAGTTTCTTCCCCTCGGCCCCGAGGCCTTCGAGCGCGGCGACAGTGGCGCCGACGTTGGTGCCTTTGCTGTCGTTGAAATACTCGACGCCGTCAATCGTGGCAATCAACTGCAACCGATGCGGCTCGCCGGAATAACGTCGCAGCGCATGCATCATCGGCGCCAGCGCGCAGCCAATAGCGCGTGCCAGTGCCAGCGCCGCGAGCGCATTGGTCGCATTGTGTCGGCCGCGAATTCCAAGTGCGTCGGCCGGCATCAGTCGATGCACCAGCAGCCGGGAGCACTCGGACCCCTGCGGTGCCTGATCGCGTGCCTTCTTCTTGCGCGCGGGCGCGCTCGCATCCTCCACCCACGCCAGCCATGCCACACCGTGATCGACGACGATTCCATACGAATCCGCGGAGGCGGGCGCATCGGCGCCGAAAGTGATGTCGCCACCGCTTCTCTTTGCCATCGCAGCAACTGTTCCATCGCCGCGATTCAGTATTCGGACAGTATGGGTCGCGAAGATGCGCGCCTTGGCAGCGGCGTAACTCTCCAGCGTGTCATGCCAGTCGAGGTGATCATCGGTAATGTTCAGCACGACGGCTGCGTCACACGCGAGCGAGCGCGTCGTCGCCAACTGAAAGCTCGAGAGCTCGAGCACCCAGACCTCGGGCAAATCGCGTTCGGACAACCGGGTGCGCAGCGCGTCGAGGGCGACGGGGCCGATGTTGCCGGCGACCTGTACCCCCTTGCCCGCTGCTTCAATCATCAAGCCCACGAGCTGGCTGGTCGTGGTCTTTCCATTCGTGCCGGTCACGCCGACGATCTGCGGTGCGTAACCGGTGTCCGCCTTCAGGCGCGCGAGCGCGCGCGCGAACAGCTCGATCTCACCGACCATTTCGATCTTGCGCTTGCGGGCCGCTTTGACAACGGGTGCCGCTGCAGAAAGCGTCGGCGACAGTCCGGGGCTTAGCGCCAACAGCGCAACGCCGTCCAGCAATACCGGAGCGAAGTCGCCGGCAACGAAGTCGGCCTGCGGCAACTCGGCGCGCAACTCTGCCAGGCGCGGCGGCTCGCGCCGCGTGTCAGCCGCACGCACCGAGTACCCGCGCGACGCCAGAAAGCGCGCCATCGCGAGGCCGCTGTCGCCGAGTCCCAGCACGAGTGCGCGCTGCTCATTGATCAATTCCGTCATCGAATCTTCAGCGTCGACAATCCCACCAGGACCAGCATCATCGTGATGATCCAGAACCGCACTGAGGCGTTTGGCCTCGGCCGCTCGCTACGCTCGCTTCACGCGCTGCGCGCATGAGCCTCGTCCAAACGCCCCCGTCGTGCTCGTGCCGATTCATCGGATCTTCAATGTTGAGAGGCCAACCAACACCAGCATCATCGTGATGATCCAAAATCGCACGACGACCTGCGTTTCCTTCCAGCCCGAGAGCTCGAAGTGATGATGCAGTGGCGCCATTCGAAAAATGCGGCGGCCGCCGCTCGACTTGAAGTACGCGACCTGCAACATCACCGAGATGGTTTCGACGACGAACACACCGCCCATGATGAACAGCACGATCTCCTGGCGTGTAATCACCGCGATCGTGCCGAGCGCGCCGCCGAGTGCGAGCGCGCCGACATCGCCCATGAACACTTCGGCCGGGTACGCGTTGAACCACAAAAACGCCAGCCCGGCGCCGGAGATCGCGGCGCAGATGATCACCAACTCACCCGCGCCGGGGATGTACGGAAACAGCAGATAGCGCGCGAAGTCCGCACGCCCGACGACGTAGGCAAAGACCCCGAGTGCGGCACCGATCATCACCGTCGGCATGATCGCCAACCCGTCCAGTCCATCGGTCAGGTTCACCGCGTTGCTGGTGCCGACGATCACCAGGTACGACAGCAAGACGAAACCGAATACGCCAAGCGGGTACGCGATGTTCTTGAAGAACGGCACCAGCAGATCGGAGCGCGGCGGCAGGTCGATGTAGAACCCCTGCGTGATCCATTGATGCATCAGGTCCCAGATGCGATCGGTCGATGGCGCCGCGATCGCAAACGCGAGGTAGAACGACGCTGCCAGCCCGATCGCCGACTGCCACGCGTATTTTTCGCGCGCGCTCATGCCTTTCGGGTTTCCGTGCACGACCTTCCGATAGTCGTCGATCCATCCGACCAGCCCGAAGCCGAGCGTGACGATCAGCGTGACCCAGATGAAGCGGTTCGACAGATCGGCCCACAGCAACGTCGTGACACCGATCGAGATCAGAATCAGCGCGCCGCCCATCGTCGGCGTGCCGGTCTTGGTCAGATGCGACTGCGGGCCATCCTGCCGCACCGCCTGGCCGATTTTCAATGCTGCAAGGCGGCGGATGACCCACGGTCCGGCCGCCAGGCCGATCAACATCGAGGTTGCCGCGGCGAGCACCGCTCGCAACGTCAGGTACGAGAAGACGTTGAATGAACGAATGTCGCGTGCTAGCCATTCGAACAGTTCGAACAGCATCAGTGCACCGATTCCATCGGATGCGCGCTCAATGCGTGCACCACACGTTCCATCTGCATGAACCGGGAACCCTTGACCAGCACCGTCGTGCCCGCTTTCAAACTCGGGCGCAACGCCCCGATTAGCGCGTCGATGTCGTCGAAGTGAACCGCATCCGCGCCGAACGACTGCGTTGCTTCAAGCGTCAACGGTCCGACTGCAAGGAGCGCATCGACGCCGCGCTCGTGCGCATAGGCGCCGACCTCGCGATGAAACTCCGGGCCCCGCTCTCCCACTTCGCCCATGTCGCCGAGCACCAGCACGCGGGGCGGGGGCGCTGCAGCGAGCAGATCGATCGCAGAGCGGACCGAATCCGGATTCGCGTTGTAGCTGTCGTCGATCACGTTGCAATTGCCGATTCGCAGCTTCACACCGCGACCCGCAGTCGGCTGCCAGGCGTTCAAGCCCGCGGCGATCGCTTCAGCGCCGATGTCGGCAGCAACGGCACACGCCGCCGCCGCCAGCGCATTGCGAACGTTGTGAACGCCACCGGCAGCCAGTCGGACGTCGATCAAACCCGCTGGCGTCGCCATCGAAATCTGCACGCCGCCTTCCTCCGCTTGAAAGGTCGCCGTGATAACCGCATAGGCTTTTAGTGCGAAATCGATAACGCGCCGCGTACCGGACAGCTGCCGCCAGATCGGCGCACAGGCATCGTCGCCCGGAAACACGGCGACCCCGTCATCGGACAGTCCCGCGATGGCTTCACCGTTTTCGTACGCGGTCGCCTCGACCGATTGCATGAACTCCTGATGTTCGCGCTGAGCGTTGTTGACCAGCGCGACCGTCGGCTGCACCAGCTCGGCGAGATAAGCAATCTCGCCCGGATGGTTCATTCCCACTTCGAACACCGCCGCCTGATGTTGTTTCGATAGCTGCCACAGCATCAACGGGACACCGATGTCGTTGTTCAGATTGCCGCGCGTGGCCAGCCGATTCTTTTCGCCATAGGCTGCGCTGAGGATCGCGGCGATCATCTGTGTCACCGTCGTCTTGCCATTGCTGCCTGCCACAGCGATGACCGGCACTGAGAATCGCGAACGCCAGTAAGCGGCAGCGAGACCGAAGGCGCGTTTGCTGTCGGCCACGATCAGCTGCGGAACATCGACGTCAACCCGGCGTTCAACCAGCGCAGCTGCCGCTCCGTTGTCGCGTGCGCGCGCGGCGTAGTCGTGGCCGTCGAAGCGTTCCCCGCTCAAAGCGACGAACAGCGCGCCCGGCGATAACGTGCGCGAATCGGTCGAGACGCTTGAGAACCCGACGCGGCTGTCGCCGTGTACTTCCACCGGCGAGCTCCTCGCGGTCAACGCTCGCGCAACTTCGCCCAGAGTCATCAGTGCCGACATTGCCCACCTGTTGCGTCTGCGCGCCTGGCGAGTGCCGCGCGCGCTTGGACGAGATCTGAAAACGGCAGCTTCTCGGCGCCGATCAGCTGATAGCTCTCGTGCCCCTTGCCCGCGATCAGTACGACGTCGGCGGTGGCGGCGTTCGTTATTGCATGCGCAATCGCCGCGCTGCGATCGACAATCGTCACCAACTCCCGCGCGTCTGCCGCTCCGCCCGCGACCTGCGCAACGATGGCTTCAGCGTTTTCCGATCGCGGGTTGTCGCTGGTGACCACGACGACGTCGGCGCCCTGCGCGGCCGCTGCGCCCATCGGTGCGCGCTTCCCTGCGTCGCGGTCACCGCCGGCGCCGAACACTACCCATAACTTTCCGCCGGCTCCCTTCCCTGCGCGCGCCTCAACCAGCGGCCGCAACGCTGCGAGCGCTTTCGCCAGCGCATCGGGCGTGTGCGCGTAGTCGATGACTGCCAGCGGCGCAGCCGGTAGCGCGAGTTGCTGCATGCGGCCCAGCGGCGGATGAAGTTGCGGCAGCGCAGCCACCGCACGCGCAAAGTCGATGCCGCACGCATGCATGACGCCGAGCACGCCCAGCAGATTCTCCACGTTGAACTGACCGACCACCGGCACTTCGATGGGAATTGCGGCACCGTCGAGCTCGACTTCGAAGGCAAGGCCGTGCGATGTGGCACGGATCGCCCGCGCAGCCAATCGATGCGCGATGGAGCACTCGATTTCCGGGCCCGGCGCGTCGCTCGCGCTATAGCCGATCACGTCGACCCCGCGCTCGGCGAGCCCGGGTATCAGACGGCGGCCGGCGGCATCGTCGAGATTGATCACGGCATGCGACAACGTCGGCCATTCGAACAGCAAAGACTTCGCGGCTTCGTAGCGCTGCATCGTGCCGTGATAGTCCAGATGATCGCGCGTCAGGTTCGTGAACAGCGCAACATCGATCTTCATGCCGTTCAACCGCCCTTGCTCGAGCCCGATCGAGGAGACTTCCATCGCGAGCGCATGCGCGCCGGCGTCGAGTAACCCTCGCACCTCTCGCTGCAGCGACACCGGGTCGGGCGTGGTGAGTGACGTTTCGGTCAACGGTTCATCAGCAAAGCCAACGCCGATGGTGCCGATCACCGCACAGCGCCGCCCGGCGCGCGTCAGCAGCTGCGCGATCCACTGCGTCGATGAAGTCTTGCCGTTGGTGCCAGTCACGCCAATCGACAGCAGATGCTCGCTCGGCCGCCGGTAAAACTCCGCAGCAAGAGGCCCGATCATGGCGCGCAGATTGTTAACGGCGAGCGTCGGAAGCGCGCTCACGGCCGACGCTTCTTCAGTCCATCCTTCGGAATCGATCAGCGCCGCGGCCGCCCCATTGGCAGCAGCGGCCGGCAAATAGTGTCGACCATCGACACGCTCGCCGCGTACCGCGAGGAATACATCACCGCGCTTCAAACGGCGGCTGTCGAGATGCAGATCGCGCCGATCGGCGAATACCGACGGCGCGGTCTGCCGCAGCCAGCCGAGCGCCTCAGTCGCTGCAACACTTGCTTCGCTCACGGCGCTTTCCGCAACGCGATCATTTCGCGGCTTGGCTCGAGCGGCGCGTCCGGCGACACCTGCAACGTGCGCAATGCACTCGCGGTGATTGCCGCGAACACCGGTGCCGCCACCTGACCACCGTAGTGCTGGCCGGCAGGCTCGTCGATCATCACGGCAACGACGATGCGCGGGTCCGACACCGGCGCAAAGCCGACGAAGGAAGCGACATACTCCTTCACGTACTGGCCGTTCTTGATTTTGTACGCGGTGCCCGTCTTGCCGGCGACCCGGTACGCGGGAATGCGCGCCAGAGGCGCGGTGCCTTCGGGGCCGACCGCCATTTCGAGCATTTTGCGCATCGCTAGGGCGGTCTCGGCCGACATCGCGCGCACCGGCATCGCAGTCGTATCGGCCCGTAACAGCGTCAACGGTACGAGCCAGCCGTCGCTCGCGAACACCGAGTAGGCGCGCGCCAGTTGAATCAACGTGACCGAAACGCCGTGACCATACGAGATCGTCGCCTGTTCGATCGGCCGCCAGGTTTTGGCCGGCCGCAGACGCCCGGTGACGGCGCCGGGGAAATCGAGCCGCGGCGCCTGGCCGAAGCCGACGCTCGTGTACGCATCCCAAAGCGTCTGCGCCGGCAGGTCGAGCGCGATCTTTGCGGTCCCCACGTTGCTCGACTGCGCGACGACTTCCTCGACGGTCAGCATGCCGTGCGGCTTCGCATCGCCGATCGTGCGATTGCCGATCGTCAGGCGGCCCGGGGCGGTTTGAATGCGTGTGTCTACCTTGACTTTCCCGGCCTCGAGCGCGGCGGCGACCGAAAACGGCTTCATCGTCGAGCCGGGCTCAAAGGTATCGGTCAGTACCCGATTGCGAATCGCGTCGCCGGCGAGTCGGCCCCGCAGGTTGGGATCGAAGCTCGGCAGACTGGCAAGCGCCAGCACTTCTCCTGTCTTCACATCGAACACGATCGCGGCGCCGGCCTTCGCGCGGTGCTTGTCGAGCGCGCTCTTCAGCGCCGCGTGCGCGCTGTACTGGATCCGGTTGTCGATCGACAGCGCCAGTTCTTTGCCATCGAGCGGCTCGCGCAGCCTGTCGTCTTCAACGACGCGCCCCAGCCGATCCTTGATCACGCGCCGGCTACCGGCGCGCCCCGCCAGCAAACGCTCGTATGCGAGTTCGATCCCTTCCTGCCCGCGATCCTCGACGTTGGTAAATCCGATCACGTGCGCGTTGGTGGCGCCCTCGGGGTAGTGGCGTTTGAATTCACGCGACGAGTGAACGCCGGCGAGCTTCAGCGCTGCGATGCGTTCCGCAACGTCGGCGTCGACCTGGCGGCGCAGATAGACGAATGTGCGATCTTCATCGGCCAGGCGCCGTTTCAGTTCGCTCGCGTTCATCTGCAGTAAACGCGCAAGGGTGTTCAGCTGCTCCGGGCCCGCATCGACATCTTCCGGAATGGCCCACACCGCGCGCGCCGGCACCGAGGAAGCCAGCACGACGCCGTTGCGGTCGGTGATGCGACCGCGCGTCGCCGGTATGTCGAGCGTGCGCGCGTAACGCGCCTCGCCCTGACGCTGCAGGAAGCCGGTCGACACGCCGCCCATCAAGTAAAACGTCCGGCCCGCGAGCGCGATGAATCCGACGAACAGCAGGAACAGCATCAGCTTCGAGCGCCACGCAGGCAACGCGACGGTCAGCAGCGGATTCGCATTGAAGCCGACGCTATCGGCACGGTCGCGGCGCGCGCTTTTTCGCGAGTGCTGCGTCCTCTTCGCCTGCGGGAAGCGACTCACTTCTTCGCCTCCGCGGCGGGCAGCGTCAGGAAGACCGTTCGGGCCGCGTCGATCGGCTTCATTCCGATCTTGCGCGCTTCGGACTCGACGTACGCCGGCTGCGACAAACGCGACTGATCGATGCGCAGCCGATCGTGATCGACGTCGAGTCGCTTCGCATCGACTTGCGCGCGCTCGAGATCGATGAACAGCGAGCGCGACCGATGCTGTGCGGTGATCAACGACAGCGCCGACGCGAACAGCGCAATTCCGATCAGCACGACCAACCCGCGCGTCATTGTTGCTCCCTCGCGCTGCGCGCGGTCCCTCCGAGAGGGACGCTGCGCGCCTTGGGGCGGCCCGGCGACGCGCGTTGCTCCCTCGCGCGGCGCGCGGTCCCTCCGAGAGGAACGCTGCGCGCTTTGGGGCGGCCCGGCGACGCGCTCATCGATGCGCCCCAGGCCACGGCTCGGCGGTGCGTTCGGCCACGCGCATCACGGCGCTGCGTGCGCGCGGGTTAGCGGCCATTTCCGCTTCGTCCGGATACACACGCGCGATGGCTGCCAGCGTCGCACGCGGAAGCTGATCGGCGCGCAGAGGCAACCGCCGCTGGTCGCCACTGGCGCGCTCGGGATGATGGTGCGCCTCGATGAAGCGCTTGACGATGCGGTCCTCGAGCGAATGAAAACTGATCGCGACCAGCCGTCCGCCAGTCGCCAACAGCGCTGCCGCTTGTTCTAGTGCTGACGCCAATTCCTCAAGCTCTCGATTGATGTGAATCCGTATAGCCTGAAAGGTGCGCGTGGCCGGGTGCTGCGCCGCATCCTTGCGGCTCCGACCCACGGCGTTTGCAACCAAGGCCGCAAGGTCTGCGGTCGTCGAGAGAGGCCGCCCGCCCCTCGTGTCTGCATCCGCGCGGCGAGCAACAATCGCCTTTGCAATCGATGCAGCAAACCGCTCTTCGCCATCTTCACGAATCACTTGAGCGAGCTCTTCGAACGGTGCGCGTGCGAGCCAGTCGGCCGCAGTTTCGCCGCGCGATGGATCCATGCGCATGTCCAACGGCCCATCGGCACGCAGCGAAAACCCGCGCAATGGGTCGTCGATCTGCGGTGACGACACTCCCAGGTCGAACAACACTCCATGCACTCGCGTGACCGACAAGGTGTCGAGCGTGACTCGCAACCGTGAAAACGGCGTGTGCTCGATGTGAAAACGAGGATCGGCGATCGACGCGCCCGCCTCGACCGCCTGCGGGTCGCGATCGAACGCAATCAGCCTGCCATTTTGCGCAAGACGCTCGAGAATCAAGCGCGAATGACCGCCACGGCCGAATGTCGCATCGACATAGGTTCCGTCGAGATCCGTCAGCACATGGTCGACTGCCGGCTGTGCGAGCACCGAACGGTGTTCGCCTGCGCGCGGCGACGGGAAGCGGGACATTCACGTTCAACGTGCGGCTAAAACGTGAACTGAGCAGCAGATTCAGGCAGCCCGCCCGCAAGCGCGGCGCGCTCGTGCTCTGCCAGGCGCGTCGCGTCCCACAGCTCGAAGTGCGCACCCATGCCGAGCAGCATCAGCTCGCGCTCGAGCTGCGCGCCCGTTCGTAGCTCGCCCGGCACCAACAAGCGGCCGGCGCTGTCAAGATCGATATCGGTGGCGTTGCCGAGCAGGAGACGTTGCAGTGCGCGCGCCGAATACGGCAGCTGCGCGATCTGTTCGCGCCGCACTTCCCAGGTGGGACGCGGATACACAAGCAGGCAGCCATCGGGATGGCGTGTCACCGTTAGCCGCCCGTCGCAGTTTGCTGCGAGCGAGTCTCGGTGCCGACTCGGCATCGAGACGCGCCCTTTACCGTCGAGCGTGAGTTGCGAAGCTCCCTGAAACACGGCGTCCCCGTAGGCAGTCGGATCGCGAAGCGACCACTGACTAGCCCACTATCTCCCACTTTTTGACACGGCGCGACTGTACGGCCTCGCCGAACAAGCGGTCAAGAGAATTACGGGGATTTTTTAATGTTCACAAGGACTTAGGGACACTTCCTGTGATCGGGGCAAAAGCACAAATTGCCTGCGAAAAGAAAGGGATAGCTTGCACGTTGCAAGTGGACTCTCACGAGCGCCGATTGCCGACGTCCCGCGTCGCCGTATCCGCAAGAATCAGACGCGCGTGCCTCTGATGCGTGACGTACGCCAGCATCCAGTCGACCATCGTCGTGATGCGATTGCGAAAACCTATCAAGAAAAAAATATGGACCAGCAACCATGTCCACCAGGCAATGAGACCGGACAGACGAATCCCGCCGGGAAACACCGCAACGGCCGCTTTGCGCCCGATGGTCGCGAGCGATCCGCGATCGCGATAGCGAAACGGAGGAATACTCGTTTTGAATTCGCCACCTCGTACGCGCTGTGCAATCGCGTGCGCCACATACGCGCCCATTTGTTTAGCGGCGTAAGCGACGCCCGGCACGGGCTTGTCGTCCTGCGTAACCGACGCCAAATCGCCGATCACGAATATCGAGTCTGCTTCAGGCAGCTGCAACGTCGGCGTCACAAGCATGCGGCCCAGTTTGTCGCGCGGCCCCGGCAGGCTTTGAGCGAGCGCAGTTGCCTGCACGCCCGCGGCCCACAGCACCGTGCGCGCGCGAATACTTTCGCCCGCATCTATCGACACTCCGGCATCGTCGACGCCGCTTACATGCGCCCCGACGCGCACTTCGACGCCAAGCCGCTCGAGCTGACGCGCAGCCCTCGTCGACAACGTTTCCGGATAGGTACTCAGCACGCGCGACCCGCCCTCGAGCAACAGCACGCGGGCTTGCGCCGGGTCGATCGAGCGAAATTCATCGGTCAGCGTATGGCGCGCAATCTCGGCGAGCGTGCCCGCGAGCTCCACACCCGTGGGGCCGCCACCGATAACGACAAAGGTCAGCCACGCTGCGCGCTTCGCTACGTCGGTTTCACGTTCTGCGCGCTCGAACGCTGTCAAAATGCGGCCCCGGATCTCGAGCGCGTCGTCCAGCGTTTTCAATCCCGGCGCATGCTGCGCCCAGGCGCTTTTGCCGAAGTACGAATGGGTCAGTCCGGTTGCGACGACCAGGTAATCGAAGGCGATCTCACCGTCGGCCAAATGCACTCGCCTGCCGGCCGCATCGATCGCGATGGCATCGCCCAAAAGCACGCGAGCATTCTTCTGCGCGCGCAGAATGTGGCGAATCGGCGACGCGATTTGCGGTGCAGACAATCCTGCTGTGGCTACCTGATACAGCAGCGGTTGAAATGTGTGGTGATTGGCGCGATCGACGACGATCACCTCAACCGGCGCGCCGCGCAAACCACGCGCGGCCGCCAGCCCGCCGAAGCCAGCCCCGATGATCACCACTACCGGTTTGCGATCGACGCTCATCGAGTTAGCTGAGAAAACAGGCAAAGTCCGCCTGTACGCCGGATTCTGTGCGGCACTCTTGCGAGAGCCGTGACGATCATTCCTCTAGGCCGGCGATCACTCGCCAGCTCAAGCCACCTACCCGCGGCCTCCCCGAGTCAGATCATCGGCCGCCTATTCGGTGTTGCTCCACGTAGAGATTGCCCGTTTCACCCGGCGCTCGTTGTTACCAACGGATCGCCGACTCGTCTCTGTTGCTCTAATCCTCGCCTCACGGCGGGCAGGTGTTACCTGCTACGTTGCTCTGCGGAGTCCGGACGTTACCTCTCGCAGCGCATTTCTCGACGCGACTGCCAGCGATCGTCCGGCGGACTTTGCGGTGCAATTTTACGCACTCTTGCGCTGTAAATCCGCCAGAATGCGCGCCACATGAGCTCTGCCGCTCCCTCTTTGAACATCATCGTCGTCGAAGACTCCGAGCTCGACTACGAGCTGCTATTGGCGATGCTGTCGCGCGAAGGGCTGAAGCCACGCACGACGCGGGTCGAAGACGAGGCGGGGATGCGCGATTCGTTCGCCAAGGGCCGCGTCGATGCGGTGATCACCGATCACAATCTTCCGCGCTTCGATTCGTTCGCATCGCTGACGGTCGCCAAGAGCATTGACGCCGATATTCCGGTCATCGTGCTGTCGGGAGAAATGTCCGAGGACCTGGCCGTGGCTACCTTGCACGCGGGCGCCGACGACTTCGTGCTGAAGACGCGCATGTTTCGCATCGCTTCAGCGTTGCAGCACAGCTTGCAGGCGGCCAATTCCCGGCGCGAGGCGCGCACCGCGGTCGCAGCGCTCGCTGAAAGCGAAGCCAGGCTGCGCGAACTCACGCAGCATCTTGAACGCGCGAAAGAGGATGAGCGGCGTTCGATCGCGCAGGAGATTCACGACGATATTGGCGGCGCGCTGACCGCGCTGAAGTTCGAATTGGTGCGCTTTGCGCGCGCACTCCCCGGCGACAGCGCGCGGCCGCAACTCGATGCGATTTCGCAACTGCTCGAATCCGCCGTCGTCGCAAGCCACCGAATTCAGCATTCGTTGCGGCCCGCCGTGCTCGATGCCGGGCTCGTTGCCGCGCTCGAGTGGCTCGCGCGGGGCTTTACCGAACGCAGCGGAATCAAGGTCGACTTCCATGCAAACCGGGAAGAGTTCGAGATCGCCCCGGACCGCGCTGCTGCGTTGTACCGCGTGGCGCAGGAGGCGCTGACCAATATTCGCAAGTACGCGAGTGCGAAGCACGTTCACGTGCAGCTGTTTGCGCTGGATGACGAGGTCGTGCTTGAAGTGGCAGATGACGGCCAGGGATTCGAAACCGCAAGCTTGCAAGTCACGCCCGGGTTCGGCGTGCGCGGCATGATCGAGCGCGCGCGCGGACTCGCAGGCTGGGCCGAGGTATCGTCTTCGCAAGGTCGCGGCACAACGGTGATGTTTTCGATTCCACCGCTGCCGTCGGGTTCGGCCGAAAAACTCACGCGGGCGGAGAACCGATGACGATCAGACTATTCGTCGTCGACGATCACGCGATCGTCCGGCGCGGCATCGTCCAGGTCCTCTGCGAAAACCCTGAAGTGCAGGTCATCGCCGAGGCGTCTGACTATGCTGGCCTGCGCAACGAACTCAAGAAGCATGGCGAGCCCGATGTGTTGGTGATGGACGTTGGGCTGCCCGGAAAAAACGGAATCGATATTTTGAAAGCGCTGCGCGACGAGCACCCGAAATTGAAGGTGCTGATCGTCAGCATGTACCCCGAGGATCAGTACGCAGTGCGCGCTTTTCGCGCCGGTGCGTTCGGCTACCTGAACAAGGCCAGCGCGCCCGAGAAGCTATTGGAAGCACTCGCGCAGGTGGTGTCCGGGCGCAAATACGTCACACCGGAAATCGCGCAGGCGCTGATCGAAAACCTGAACACACCCGAAGCTGCCGGCGCCGCGCACGAAAAACTGTCCGACCGCGAGTTTCAGACGCTGAAGCTGATCGCATCGGGCAAGCGACTCTCCGAAATTGCAGAAGAGTTGGCGCTCAGTCCAAAGACCGTGAGCGTCTATCGCGCACGCATTCTGGAAAAGATGGCGATGGGCAGCAATGCTGAGCTGACGCATTACGCGATAAAAAACGGGTTGGTCGAGTAGGTCGTCGCGGCGCACAAGCGTTGGGCGGAGCGGGCCTGCCTGGGCGTCGGGCACTAAAGTGCCGACCACTGCGGTACTCACAACGCCGGCGCAAAAAAAGGCTAAAGCGTTTTTTTGCTCAAC
>JACCSD010000068.1 GCA_013813185.1 Burkholderiaceae bacterium | reverse complement strand
TTCAGCACCGGGTAGGCGGTCGAAGTCATGGTGTGCTGGTCGAGCCTGACAAGGGCCGGCGGGCCCGGAATTAGCGCGCTGAGTTGCACCGCATTGCGCACCGCAAGCACCTGACCCCAACCCTGCGCGAGCAACTCGAACACATTCAGATCGAGCGCCTGATTCAACTCATCGGCGGCGGATTTTGCGGCGGAGCCGCCTAGGTGCTCGATGACGCGCGCTACCGACGGCTCGTCTTTCGCATGCTCGACCAGCGCCTTTTCGACGTCATCAGCGGAAACCTCGATCTTCGCGCGCAGCTTCACGTTACTCATGCAGCTCTCGGGAGTGTTCCATCGTCGTTTCGTCGGCATCGGACGGGGCGGCGAATTCGATAGTGGTTTCGCCCACATCGAGCCGCGCAGCGAATCTGATTTCGGGAGCCGTTTCAGCAACCGGCACCGCAACAATCTCGGCCGGCTCGGGGCGCGCGGGCACAGGGGGTTCAACGTCCGCCGTCGGCTGACGCTTCAGAAACAATCGGCGCGTCAGCAAGGCACCGAGCCCAAGGCCGATCAACACACCCGCGATCAGCAAAAGCGTGGCGCTGCTAGGAAACGTGACGGGCAATCGATTGCTTTGTGCAGACGCTGGTGTGGCGGCAGTCGCCGGTGGCGTTGCTGCTGCAGGTGTGGCCGTTTCCACGGACGGCGTCGCTGCCGCCGTCGGTGCCGTTTCCACTGCCGGAACCGCCGGCGGCACTGTTTCCGCGGCCGGCGTCGTCGCGGCCGGCGTCGATGCGGCGGCGGGCGTCGTCACCGGCGGTGTCGGAGTGCCTGCCGGCGTGGTTGCCGCGCCACTCGCAAGCGAACCATCAGAGACCTGCAAACCAACCGCGCTCCCCGGCGCCAGCGAGGTGCCGGCAGCGGGATCCTGCGCGAGGATCTGCCCGCTCGGGGCATCACTCGCCTTTTCGATCCGCGCGACTTTGAATTCGGACAAGGCGCCGCTTGCATCGGCGTAGCTGCGCCCGATCACGTTCGGCAGCTCAAAGGTCTCGATCGCCGGCGCGGCGGCACGCGCCGGGCCGCTGGAGACGACCAGCGTCACCACGCTTCCAAGCGCCGCGCGCGTCGATGGCTGCGGGACCTGTTCGACCACGCGCCCGAACGGTGCGGTGCTCGGCCGCTCGCGGCGCTGGACCCGGAAGTTGCCGAGCCGCACCTGCGCATCTCTAAAGGTCATGCCCCCTACGTTCGGGACGACAAGCCGATCGATACCGGCCCGATCCGACGCCCCGAGCGGTGGGATCGTACTGCTCGACTGCCCGGCTGCGCCTGCGGGACCTTGCTCTATCACCGCGCCGGTTCGAGCGCCATCCGTGACGACGGCGGGCTGCGGTCGGACATCCGTCCTGGCCGCGGGATTGGGCACTCCGTCGATTTCTGCCGGGGACACGCGCGGCGCAGGCCGCAGCGTTGCGTCGGATAACACCAGCCTGACGATCGCCCCCGCCGCGAGACGCGTGGGCGGCGCAGGTTGCTGCTCCAATACCGTGCCTCCGGGTTCGGCACTGGCGCGATACGAACGCCGCAGCGAAAAACCGGCCAGCCGGTTGCGCGCGTCGTCGAAGCCCAAACCGACCACGTTCGGTACTGGAACGATCACCGACCGCGCAGGTTCAGTCGTCCTCGGGGCTACGTCAATGATGGGCGCACCGTCGCGGCAGGCGCCGATAGAGCGCAAGGCCTCACGCTCGGAGAAAGGCACCGTGCTGCACAGCGGCGGCTGTTGCGCCGCAGCCACCGGCACGGCGCCGGCCAGCAACATGACGCCCCATCGCAGGAGTTGCATTGCGCGCATTGTTTGTGGATCCACCCTTTACTCGAAGGCAATTAGCGGGCCCCCAGGCGCGCTACTGCCGGTCAACGTTTGTTCCGAGAATTCTGTCTACCCGCTTCAGAACGTCCGGTGTCAGTTTCGGCAATACTTCGAGCGCTTTCATGTTTTCCCGAACCTGCTCGACGCGCGTCGCGCCGGTAATCACCGTGCTGACGTTGCGATTGGCCAGGCACCAGGCGAGCGATAGCTGCGCCAGCGTGCACGACAACTCGCTGGCGACCGCCTCGAGCTTTGCTACCGCCTCGTTCTTCGCCGGATCGGTCAGGCCTTCGCGCAGAAACGCATAGCTTTCAAGCGCGCCGCGCGAGCCGGGCGGCACGCCCTTCCGGTACTTTCCGGACAGCAGGCCCGACGCGAGCGGGCTCCATGTCGTGAGTCCGAGTCCGAGGTCGTCGTACAGCGGCTTGTATTCCTGCTCGACACGCTTGCGATGCAACAGGTTGTACTGCGGCTGCTCCATCGCCGGCTTGTGCAAATTGCGCCGATCGGCGATGTCCCACGCGGCACGAATCTCGGCGGCGGTCCACTCGCTGGTGCCCCAGTACAGCGCCTGGCCGCGTTCGACCATGTCGTGCATCGCCCATACAGTCTCCTCAATCGGAGTGGCGGGGTCGGCGCGGTGGCAGAACACCAAGTCCACATAGTCGAGCTGCAGCCGCTTGAGCGAGCCGTCGATGGCCTGCCGCAAATACTTTCGGTTGAGCGTGTTGCGCTCGTTCGGAAATTCGCCCTTGCCGGTCGCCATGCCCCAATAGAACTTGGTCGAAACGACGTACTTGAGGCGCGGCCACGCCAGTTCCTTCAACACGGCGCCCATGATTTCCTCGCTCTGACCACGCGCGTAAATCTCGGCGTTGTCGAAGAAATTGACGCCGGCGTCATACGCGGCGGCCATCAACTCGCGCGCGGCGCGCGTATCGACCTGATTGCCGTACGTGACCCACGAGCCGAACGAGAGCTCGGAGACTTTCAAACCGGATCGGCCGAGGCGGCGATAGTTCATGGCGGCAGGTGAGCGGACGGAACTGCAGTCTATCGAACCATCGAAGCTCGAAGCCCGCATTTCGTCGGCCGCTTGGAGTCGAGGCACCGTGCTGCGAGAAGGCCTTGCCCGAACCGACTACGCTACCGGGTCTGACTGGGAGGCTGCGATGAGAATTGTTCTGTGGATTTTTCTGGCGGTGATCGCATTTTTCGGCTTCATGAACTGGCCGACGTTGAACGCGCCGGTTCCGCTATGGCTCGGCGTGACCACGATCGCCGCCCCGCTTGGAACGCTGATGCTGGTGCTGTTCGGCATCGTCGTGGTGCTGATGCTGGTCGAGCAGAGCATCGCTCTGGGAGAAAACCGGCGCTACGGGCGAGACCTTGAAGCGCAGCGCAAGCTGGCCGATCAGGCCGAAGCGTCGCGCTTTACCGAACTGAGAACCTATCTGGCGAATGAGTTGGCGCGGGCGGAGCAACGCGAGGCCGATGTGCAGACTGCGCTGATGACGCGCGCCGATCAGTTAGAGCATGCGCTGCGGGCTGCGCTCGATCAGCAGGGAAACTCTCTGGCGGCGACCATCGCAGAGCTCGACGATCGCATCAAGCGCGGCAACACCGCGCTGCGCTGACGCTAGCGCGTCAGCGGAACAAAGCGCACGGCGATCGTGCGGCGCGTAGTCGCACGGCCGTCGCGGCCCGCTTCGATCACCAACAATTCTTGTGTGGCGCGGTGCGGCCCGACCGGGATCACCAGTCGGCCGCCAGGCTTCAGTTGCTCAATCAGGCGCGGCGGGACGTGATCCGGCGCTGCAGTGACGATGATTCCATCGAACGGCGCTGCTTCCGGCCAGCCCAGATAGCCGTCGCCGATCCGTGTTTCAACGTTGCGATGGCCAGCCGCGTCGAGTGACTCGCGCGCGCGGCGTGCCAGCGGCGCCACGATCTCGATCGAGTACACCTTCGCCACGCATTCCGCGAGCACGGCGGCCTGGTAACCCGACCCGGTGCCGACTTCGAGCACCACATGGTCGGGCTTCGGCTGCAGCAATTCGGTCATCAACGCGACGATGAACGGCTGCGAAATTGTTTGCCCCTCACCGATTGGCAGTGGACGGTTTTCGTACGCGGACGCTGCCAGATGCGTCGGCACGAAGCGCTCGCGCGGAACCGTCGCGAGCGCGCGTCGCACCGCGGGCCCGAGCGCCGGGTGGCCGGTCTCGCGCGCCGTCTCGCGCATGTCGTTTTCGATTTCGCGCAGCAGGTTGTCGCGCGCCGCTGCGTGGCGATCCTGCGCGATGGCGCGGCTGCCGAAGACAGCAACCATTGCAAGAGCGGCGCGCAGCCATGACCGGCGCGACGCCATCATTCGGCGCTCCGGTCCGCGGCAGATGCGTTCTGGCGCGGCAGCCGCTCCGGGAGTGCGGGCGGCTTAGTCATCAGCAACGGAAAGGGATTGATCGCGCCGTTGCCGCGACGATAAATCCCATAGTGCAGATGCGGTGGGGTACCGCGCGCGTTGCCGGTCGTGCCAACGGTGCCGAGCACGTCGCCCGGCAGGACTCGTTGTCCGGTCTGGATGTCCGCAACGCTGTGCAGGTGGGCGTAGTAGTGCCGGTCGCCTCCCGGCCCCAGCACCCAGACAACGGTTCCGCCCAAGCTGTTCTCGCCGATGCGCGCCACCAGGCCGCGGGTGGTCGAAACCACCGGCGTTCCGCGCGGCGCGAAGATGTCGATGCCCTGATGCGTGCGATCTCCCGGCCGCGGGGCGCCGAAGGTGTCGCGTACAGCACGCATGGCGACTCCCTTCACCGGTACCGGCAAGGTGCGCGCCGGCTCTTCGGCGAGCAACTCACCCAGATAGATCGCGTTTTTCAGCCAGGGCCAGGTCACGTAGGCCAGGAGCGCCACGACCGCAACGACGCCGAGCCAGCGCAGCGCGGCGCTCATAGGGCGCTCCTTTGCCCCGATGCGGAATAAGCACATGCCCGATCACGAGCACGGCGCCGCCGCCGTTGAGGCATCATCGCCGGCCCTTTGATGGGAGTGTTTCGTTCCGTGATCCGCTTCTTGTTTTCATTATTCGCGTCGCTCGGCTTCCTGACCGCAGCCGGGGCGCAGCCGCTTGTGGCGCCCGCTGAACTGGCAGCAAGGCTGGGGGATTCGAAGCTACGCATCGTCGATATCCGCGAAGGCCAGGAAAACGAGATCGGCGGAAAACCCGCTTTCGACCTCGGTCATGTCGCCGGGGCGCAGCACGCGCCGTACTCAAAGTGGCGCGGCCCCGCGGAAAGCCCCGGCCGGCTGCCGGCTCTCGATTCGCTGACGGCGCTGATCCAACGACTCGGGATCGACCGGACGACGCCGGTCGTCGTGGTGTACGAAGGCAAAAGTTCGACCGACTTCGGTTCGGCCGCTCGTGTTTACTGGACATTGAAAACCGCCGGAGTGGCGACGTTGTCGGTGTTGAACGGCGGTATGACAGCGTGGCGCGCCGCAGGTTTGCCGGTGTCGACCGAAACTTCGGCGCGCGCGCCTTCGAGTTTTCAGATCACGCTGGACCCGCGTTTGATTGCAACGCGCGACGAAGTCGCGCAAGCGGTCGGCAATCGCTCGGCGCGGCTGCTCGACGCGCGGCCCGCGGCGTACTTTGCGGGTGAGGAGCGGCACGTAGCCGCCAGGGCGCCCGGGACCATCGTCGGTGCGAAGAACGTCAGTCACGACGTCTGGTTCACGAAGGACGGTCAGTTGCTGCCGGGCGACGACATCAAGCGCATCGCAAAACAGGCCGGCGTGGTGACTGACCGGCCGACGATTTCGTTTTGCAACACCGGGCACTGGGCGGCGACCAACTGGTTCGTGTTGTCGGAGCTGCTCGGCCAGGACAACGTCACGCTGTATCCCGAGTCCGTGGTCGACTGGTCGAATGCGGGGCTGGCGATGGACAACGTTCCGAACCGGCTGCAGCAATTCTGGCTGCAGTTGAAAGTCGCCAGCGGGGCACCGTGACGAAGTGCCCCTGATGGACTGCGCGTAATGGTTGCCATTCCCGGAGACGGCACTTCATCGCTTCGCGATCAGGCGCCTTCTAGCTCGCGCGTAGCGAGTCTGCCGTTGATTCTCGGCGCCCTCGTCGCGTGGCTCGCGATCACGTGGACGGTCGGGCTGCGTCAGGGTTTGCTGTTTGTCGTCGGCATCGGCTTCGGCGCCATCCTGGCGGCCGTGTCGTTTGGGTTCACCACCGGCTGGCGCGTCTGGATTCGCGAGCGCGATCCGACCGGTTTTCTGGCGCAGTTTCTGGCCATCGCTCTGGCGATGCTGGTGTCGATCCCGCTGATTGCGGCCAATGACGAATTGACCGGCGCGATCGCGCCGTTGTCGGTCAGCCTGGTGCTGGGCGCGTTTGTGTTCGGTGCCGCGATGCAGGTTGCCGACGGCTGCGGATCGGGCACGCTGTACAAGGCAGGACTCGGCAACGGATTTTCTCTGGCCGTGCTGCCCGGGTTCATCGCCGGCAGCTTCCTCGGCGCCGCCCATCTCGATCGCTGGCTGGCACTCGGCAGCCTGCCGCCGGTCTCGCTGCCCGAACATCTCGGCGCCGGCGTCGCGCTGGTGGCACAACTCGCGGTGTTGGGCGCACTCGGCGCATGGCTATGGCGCAAACGCAAGCGCACCGACACGCGCTGGCAGGGTCGCGGAATCTATATCGCCGCTGTGCTGCTCGCGGTGTTCGCGGTGCTCAATCTGATCATCGCCGGGCAGCCGTGGGGCATCGTTTATGGACTCGGGCTCTGGGGCGCGAAGATCGCGACCTGGTTCGGTGCCGACCTGGCGGCCAACGCGTACTGGGGCCGCGAAGTGCAACAGCTGCACATCGAATCGTCATTGCTGACCGACGTGACGTCGGTGACCAACATCGGATTGCTGATCGGTGCGCTGATCGCTGCCAACTTTCGCGGCAGCGCGCGCCCGGTCACGCAGGCGAGCGGCAAACAATGGCTGGCTGCCATCGTCACAGGCCTGGTGCTCGGCTACTCGGCGCGGCTCGCGTTCGGCTGCAATGTCGGCGCTTATTTTGCGGGCATCTCGACCGGCAGCGTGCACGGCTGGGTGTGGTTTGCGGCGGCGTTTGCCGGTTCGTTCGTCGGCATACCGTTGCGCGAGCGGCTCGGGCTTAAGTGAGCAAACTGCGATGAAGCTCACGCGCACCGCGATCTTTGCGCTCACATTCTGGACCGGCGCATTCGCATTCATGGCGGTCGATTGGGTGCGCGCAGCGCCGCACAACCGATTCGACGAGCCACCTCCGTGGCAGCTTGGGCAGGACAAGGTTTCGGGCAGCGGCCATTGCGCCGATCCGCTCGCGCCCGCTGCTGCTAAATAGCGGCGGGCGTTTCAGCCGGCAGAAAGCCCTCGATCGACAGATACCGCTCGCCGGTGTCGTAGTTGAAACCGAGCACGCGCGCTTTGGGCTTCAGCTCGGGCAGTTTCTTCGCGATCGCTGCCAAAGAGGCGCCGGACGAAATGCCGACCAGCACACCTTCTTCACGCGCGGCGCGGCGCGCCATTTCGCGCGCCTCTTCGGCTTCGACCAGGATCACGCCGTCGAGCAGTTCCGTTTTCAGATTCTTCGGAATGAAGCCGGCACCGATGCCCTGAATCGGGTGCGGAGACGGCTTGCCGCCGGAAATCACCGGCGACGCCGCCGGTTCGACCGCGAAAACTTTCAGTTGCGGCCATTTCGGTTTCAGGACCTGCGCCATCGCGGTGATGTGCCCTCCGGTGCCGACGCCGGTGATGACCGTATCGAAGCCTTCCGGAAAATCACGCAACACTTCCTGCGCGGTGGTGCGTACGTGCACGTCGATGTTTGCCGGGTTGTCGAACTGCTGCGGCATCCAAGCACCGGGCGTGGCGGCGACCAACTGCTTTGCACGCTCGATCGCGCCCGGCATACCGATTGCGCGCGGCGTGAGTTCGAATTCAGCGCCGTAGGCGAGCATTAACCGGCGCCGCTCGATCGACATGCTGTCGGGCATCACGAGGATCAACCGGTAGCCCTTGACCGCGGCGACCATCGCCAAGCCAATGCCGGTGTTGCCCGAAGTCGGTTCGATGATCGTGCCGTCGCGCTTGAGCTCGCCGCTCGCCTCGGCCGCTTCGACCATCGACAACCCGATGCGGTCCTTGATCGAGCCGCCGGGATTGGCACGCTCGGATTTGATCCACACCTCGGCTTGCGGTGCGATTTCGCGAAACAGCCGGTTCACGCGAATCGTCGGCGTGTTGCCGATCGTTTCCAGAATATTTTGTGCGCGCATTGGAGTTCAGTCGGCAGCAGGCCTGCCGCAAGAAGTTAAGCTCGGAGTATGAACTTGTCGATCAATCATGCAGACATTCAGGCTGCCGCGGCACGGCTGGCCGGTGTCGCGCACCGAACGCCGGTGGCGACTTCACACACTGCTAATGAGCGCACCGGTGCCCGGCTCTTTTTCAAATGCGAGAACCTGCAACGCATGGGCGCGTTCAAGTTTCGCGGCGCTTACAACGCGTTGTCGCAGTTCACGCCCGAACAGCGCAGGGCGGGTGTCGTCGCATTCTCGTCGGGCAATCATGCCCAGGCGGTCGCGTTGTCTTCGCGCTTGCTCGGCATTCCGGCCACGATTCTGATGCCAACCGATGCGCCGCAGATGAAGATCGACGCCACTCAAGGTTACGGCGCCGAAGTGCAACTGTTCGACCGATACAAAGAGGACCGCGAAGCGATCGGCCGCAAGCTCGCCGACGAGCGCGGCATGACGCTGATTCCACCGTTCGACCATCCGCACGTAATGGCCGGCCAGGGCACGGCGGCGCTTGAACTGATCGACGAAATCGGCACGCTCGACGTCTTGCTCGTGTGCGTCGGCGGCGGTGGATTGATTTCCGGCTGCGCGGTCGCCGCCAAACATGCGCTGCCGCAGTGTCGCGTGATCGGAGTCGAGCCCGAGGCCGGCAACGACGTGCAGCAATCGTTACGCCGCGGCGAAGTCGTTCACATCGACGTGCCGCGAACAATCGCCGACGGCGCGCAGACGCAGGCGCCCGGACGT
This sequence comes from Burkholderiaceae bacterium, assembly GCA_013813185.1. Taxonomy (GTDB): domain Bacteria; phylum Pseudomonadota; class Gammaproteobacteria; order Burkholderiales; family Burkholderiaceae_F; genus JACCZX01. The sequence continues at coordinate 4,130 of JACCSD010000068.1, read as the reverse complement.
TTCACTTTCCCGGTAATTCAAGCGCTGGTCGACGACGTTCTGACAGTGACCGACCAACAGCTCGTTTCGACAATGCGCTTTTTCGCCGAGCGCATGAAAATGGTGGTCGAGCCCACCGGCTGCCTGGCGGCAGCCGCCGCGCTTGAAGGCGTACTCGATGTGCGCGAAAAAAAAGTGGGCGTCATTCTGAGCGGCGGCAATATCGACGTTACTCGCTACGCCGCATTGCTCGGCGGCTCATAGACAGTGCGTTGGCGTCACAGGCAGGCACTGAATTGCCGCTGCGTATCCACTCTTTCCGATCGTTTTGTGCAGATGGGCCTCCCTAGGATGTTCATGCATTGGGAGGCCGTATGCGAGCCCTCGCGGCGAGCGCAATTTTCTCTTTACTTGTCACGCTGGCGACGCCGCTCGGCGCGGCTGAACTCGACGGCACCATCGTCGGCGTGGCCGACGGCGATACCGTCACGCTGCTCGATGCAAGCAAAACGCAACATCGGATTCGGATCGACGGCATCGATGCGCCGGAGCGCACGCAGCCGCATGGGCAACGTGCGCGGCAATCGTTGGCAGCACTCGCGCACGGCCGAAGCGCGCGCGCGGATTGCCCAAAGGTCGATCGTTATGGACGCGCCGTGTGTCGCGTAATCGTCGATGGTGTCGACGTTGGGCTCGAACAAATCCGGCGTGGGTATGCATGGCACTACGTCAAGTACGCGCACGAGCAGCGTGCGGCCGACCGCGCAAGCTACTCGCGCGCCGAGAGCGAGGCTCGCTCGGCCAGCGCCGGGCTGTGGTCGTTCAGCGATCCCATTCCGCCCTGGGACTATCGCCGCACATCGCGCGGCGGGTAGGAAGCTCCGCAAAACTACTGCGCCGGCCAATCTGCGCCTGCGGTGCTCAACGCAGAGCTTGGCGCGCTCCTCGGCGCGACCTCGGCCCGCTCGCTACGTTCAGAGCTTCCGTTAACCGCGGCGGTCTCTTAACAGCGACAAGAACTCGGTGCGCAGATTCGGGTCTTTCAGGAACGACCCGCGCATCACGCTGTTGATCATTTTCGAGTCGGCGTCTTTGACGCCGCGCCACTGCATGCAGAAGTGATCAGCTTCCATGACCAGCGCCAACCCATCCGGGTTCATCGCGGCCTGCAATAAGTCAGCCAGATGGGTGACAGCTTCCTCCTGAATCTGCGGCCGGCTCATCACCCAGTCGGCCAGGCGTGAATACTTCGAAAGTCCGATCAGATTCGTGTGCTCGTTGGGCAGCACGCCGATCCACAGCTTGCCGAGGATCGGGCAAAGATGATGCGAGCAGGCGCTGCGAATCGTGATCGGGCCGATGATCATCAACTCGTTGAGCCGCTCGACGTTCGGAAATTCGGTGACGCTGGGTTTCGGGGCGTAGCGGCCCCGAAACACCTCGCTTAGATACATGCGAGCGATGCGGCGCGCGGTTCCACGCGTGTTGTGGTCGCCTTCTGTGTCGATCACCAAACTTTGCAGAACGCCAAGAACCTTCTGCTCGATTTCATCCTGCAATAGCGGCAGCTCGTTCGGCTCGATGTGTTCCGCAATGCTGTCATTCGCGTGGAAGCGCTTCCCCGCGGCGCGCAAACGAGCGCGAATCTTTTCCGAAACCGGTGCGTTCATCGGGAGGTTGCGCGAAGGTTATTGTGGCGACTCGAGTGTCGTCCGACTATATCTGAACGTGTGTATGTGACCCGGAGGTTCCATGTTCGAAACCACGATCGCCGGCAGCCTGCCCAAGCCATTCTGGCTTGCCGAACCCGGAAAACTTTGGCCGCAGTGGAAGGCGCAAGGGGCGGAGCTCGAGGCCGCCAAGCGCGACGCGACGGTACTGGTGCTGAAAGAACAGGAAGACGCCGGTCTGGACATCGTGACCGATGGCGAACAGTCGCGGCAACACTTCGTGCATGGTTTTCTTGAGGCCGTAGTGGGCATCGACTTCGATCACAAAGTAAAAATGGGAATACGCAACAACCGCTACGAGGCGATGGTGCCGCAGGTGACGGGCGCACTGCGTTTGCGCTCGCGTGTGCATCGAATGGAAGCAACGCTGGCTCGCGCACACACAAAGAAGAAACTCAAGATCACGCTGCCCGGGCCGATGACGATCGTGGATACCGTCGCCGACCGCTATTACGGCGATCGCCGCTCGCTGGCGATGGCGTTCGCCGACTTGCTGAACGACGAAGCGCGCGCGTTGCAAGCCGACGGCGTCGATGTACTCCAGTTCGACGAGCCGGCATTCAACGTGTATCCGGACGAAGTCAACGACTGGGGCATTGCAGCACTCGAACGCGCCGCCGAGGGCCTGAGCTGCACGACCGCGGTCCACATCTGTTACGGCTACGGCATCCAGGCCAATCTCGATTGGAAAAAAAGCCTGGGCGACGAGTGGCGGCAGTACGAGCAGATCTTTCCGGCGCTGGCCAAGAGTTCGATAAAGCAGGTTTCGCTCGAATGCGCCAACTCGCACGTGCCGATGGAATTAATGAGCCTGCTCGTCAACAAGGATGTGCTGGTCGGCGTTATCGATGTCGCGTCGGACGCCATAGAGACGCCCGAGCAGGTGGCCGATGTGATTGGCAAGGCGCTCGACTTTGTGCCGCGGCAACGTTTGCTGCCATGCACGAATTGCGGAATGGCGCCGATGAACCGCGAGATCGCGTTGCGCAAACTCAATGCGTTGGTGCAGGGCGCCGCGCTTGCGCGCACTCGGCACGGTTAGACGAGTGGTCGCCGCTTGGGCATCTCGCTTGCTTTGAGTTTGAAACAAATCACGGATTTGGAGAGAGAACATGCGAAAAATTATGGCTTTAACCGCCTCGGCCGTACTGGCCACCTTCACGTTGGGCGCGTGCGAAACGATGGACGATCAGCAGCGCCGCACGGCGACGGGCGCGGGCGCTGGAGCGGCAGCGGGCGCCGCCATCGGCGCGATCGGAAATGACAGCAACCGTGGACGCGGCGCGGCGGCGGGTGCGGCGATCGGTGCCGCGGTCGGCGCGCTGGGTGGCTACGTCTGGAACAAGCGCATGGAGAGCCAGCAGAAGCAGATCCAGCAACAGACACAAGGCACCGGCGTCGAAGTCAACCGTACCGCAGATAACCGGTTGCAAGTCGTCATTCCCGGCGATATCGCTTTTGACTCGGGGCAGGCCGCTATCCGGCCCAACTTCCGATCGGCGCTCGATAATTTTGCACAGTCACTGCAGCAGAACCCAAGCAGCACTGTGACGATCATCGGCCACACCGACTCGACAGGATCACCAGCGATGAACGAACCGCTGTCGCTGCAACGCGCCGATGCGACGCGTGACTATTTAGCCTCGCGTGGCGTAGCGTCGAACCGTTTCAGTATCGATGGCCGTGGCTCTCGCGAGCCGATCGCCAGTAACGACACCGAAGCCGGCCGCGCGCGCAACCGCAGAGTCGAAATATTCCTGGGCGATCGCGACGCCTAATGTGTTACCTGAGCGCGGCGAGTCATTCGCCGCGCTCAGCCGTGTCGCGAGCCCGCATCTTGGCCGCGATGTAATCACCGTGCGTCACGTGCAGTAGTTCGGCGACCCGGCGCAGCACGTGGTTCTCGTGCGCCGCTAAAGAGTCGTCTGCATAGGCCACCCGCCACATCAGCTCGATGATGTGCTGCTTCTGCGGTTGATCACAGTGACGATTGATCAGCGACGTGAATTGAAAGTAGTCGTTCGCCGTTCGCACTTCTTCCTCGGCTAAGTCAAACAGCGATTGCGATTCTTCGGCCGACAGCCCGAACTTCTCGCGCACCGCACGCAACACGGCCTGCTGCTCTTTTGGGACGATGCCGGCGTCGCTGCGTACGACTTCGACCAGCAACGCTGCAGTAGCCAGTTCGATGCTGTGACGCCCTGCCAGCGGCGTCCCTTGCGCGGCGATGTTCTGATCAAAGTACTTGCGAATCGATTTCAGCACGGGCGACGCCTGCCTCCTCAGTTCAACTATCTTGTGACCGGGCTCGCGCCACGCAGCGCTGATAGCGGTCATCCACCCGTCGCGCAAACCACTCGGTAGTCAAGTTGCGGGTGATCTTCGGGCTTTTCAACTTGATGTTGGGCAACACTGCGCGCG
>JACCSD010000060.1 GCA_013813185.1 Burkholderiaceae bacterium | reverse complement strand
GGCCGCTGGCTGATCGATCAAGGTCAGTTGACGATCGATCAGGCTTCGATGCAGGGCATCAAGTCCTGGGCACAGCGCAACCCGGTGCGGCTGAAGGAGGCGCTCGATCACAACTCGAGTTTTGTTTTCTTTCGGGAACTGCCGCTGGGCAATCCAAACGCGGGTCCGCTGGGTGCACTCGGCGTTGCGCTAACACCGGGCTATTCGCTGGCCGCCGATGCACGCTTCATTCCACTCGGCGCGCCGGTAGTACTCGCAACGACCGATCCGAATGCGCGAACACCCGACTCGAGAGCTCAATTAGTGCGGCCGATGATGGCGCAGGACACCGGCGGCGCGATTCGAGGCCCGCTGCGATTCGATTTTTTCTGGGGGTTTGGCGCCGCAGCCGGCGAGCGCGCCGGCCGTCAAAAGTACGAAGGTCAAGCGTGGGTGCTGGTGCCCAAGAGCATCACGCCCGAATCGCTGCTACCTAGGCCCTGATTACTTCTTGGCGGCGGCCAGGCGCTGCTCGATCGCCGGCACCGGCATCGCGCCCGCGCTACGTGTACCGTCGGCGAACACGATCGTCGGCGTGCCGTTGATACCGAGCTGCTGGCCCAATGCAACATTCTGCTCGAGCGGGGTCTTGCAATCGGCAGCGGCCGCCGGTGTCGTTTTGTTCTGCACCATGTGCTCGTCCCAGCTGGCCGCCCGATCCTTCGAGCACCAGATCGCCTTCGATTTCTCCATCGAATCGGGCGACAGAATCGGATACAGGAACGTGTAGATCGTCACGTTCTTCAGTTCGGCCATGTTCTGCCACAGGCGCTTGCAGAAGCCGCAATTCGGATCCTCGAACGTCACCATCACGCGCGAGCCGTCGCCGCGCACCGTCTTTACCGCCTGAGCAAGCGGCAGCGATTTGAAATCGACCTTCAGCGCGGTATCGAGCCGCTTCTGCGTCAAGTCCTCGCGTGTGCCCGGATCAAACATGCGTCCTGCGAGCACAAACGACACATCGGAATCGACGTAGTAAATCTGGCCGCCGATCAGCACTTCGTACAGGCCACCGCGACCCTTGAAGACCTGATCGGGCTTCTGCCCGCCAGACTTTTCGGTGAAGCGAGCCGCGACCTGAGCTTCAGGACTGCCGGCAACCGGGGCGTTCTTGTTAACGGCAGGTTTCGCGGGTGTCTGCGCCGACGCCACCGAACAGGCCAGCGCCAAGGCGATCGCAGCAGCGAGTCGATTCAAGCAATTCATATTGTGTTCTCCGGCATCCAGGCGGGCGAGTCGCGCAGTGTAATGAGCGTCAGCGACTCGTCAGGGTAGACCACCTGCCGTCGATCCAGTTCAACCGAGCGCCCGGCGAATTAAGGCGTTTTTCAAAGGACTCAGCCGGTTCACAGTCGCCAAACCGGCATTGCGTAACCGGCGCACCAGCGGATCGTCCAACGCAAACAACTGCGCCAGCGCATCCGTCGTAAACCGCATCAGGGCGAGCGCCTCGGAGCGCCCGCGTTCGTAACGACGCAATACGGCCGCGTCGCCGACCTCTCGAAACGATTCGCGCGTCCGCACGACCTCGAGCAGCAACGCAACGTCTTGCAGCCCGAGATTCAGGCCCTGACCGGCCAGCGGATGAATCACATGGGCGGCATCACCCACCAACGCCAGGCGCGATGCAATCAGCCGCGACACCGTCATCCGCCGCAGAGGAAACGCATGCGCTGCGCCGAGCGCAGTGAGTTCACCGATCGCGCTCGCTTCTGCCGGTCCTGCACAGCGCTCAGCGACCCGACGGGCAAGATCGTCGGCGCCCAGCGCAACCAATTCGGCCGCCAACGGTTCGGGCGCCGACCAGACAAGTGAGACGTGGTCTTGGGGTAACGGCAACAAAGCAACCACCCCTTCCGCGGTAAACCATTGCCACGCTGTATTCAGATGCGGCCGGTCGGACTTGAAGTTGGCCACCACGGCCGTTTGACCGTAGGACTTGACCGCGGCGCTGATGCCCGCCGCCGCACGCACCGCAGAACTCGAACCGTCCGCGCCCACCAGCAGGCGGGCCAAAACTGACGTGCCGTCCGCGAGCTCGGCAGTCGCGACGTCTGACTGCGCGCCGAGCGCGGAAAAAGTCGATTCAATGCGAGTGATGCCGGGCTGATAGCCGCACGCAGCATCGAGCACGCGCAACAGCTCGCTCTCTTCGACGATCGTTGCCAGCCGCTCGACCGTCGCGCCATAGGAATTGAACGCAAGCTCATCGCCGGCGTCACCAAAGACGCGCATCCGCTCGACCGGAGACACGCGTTGATGATCGACGCTCGACCACGCACCAAGCCGTTCAAGCAACGCAACACTGCCCGGAGCGACCGCATAGATGCGCGCATCGAACGGATCAAAACGGCTCGCCACAAACGGCTTCGGGCGTGGCCCGATCAGCGCAACGCTGCAACCCTGCTGCGCGAAGCCAACGGCGGCGGCGAGGCCTGGAACGCCGGTGCCGACCAGCGCGATATCGGTTTTCAACATTCCGAGATCAGCCACCCATCATCTGATTCGGCAGCCACAGCGCAATCTCTGGAAAGATCGCCAGTATCACCATGAAGGCCAGCATAATCAGCACAAAGGGAATCGAGCCTTTGAGCACCGTGGTCAGCGGTACATCGGGCGCAACGCCTTTGAGCACATAGAGGTTGAGTCCCACCGGCGGCGTGATCAGCCCGATTTCCATGTTGATGGTCAGGATCACTGCGAACCAGATCAGGTCGAAACCTTGCGCTTCGAGCACCGGCGTCAGGATCGGCATCACCATCAGGATGATGGCGACCGGCGGCAGAAAACAGCCGGCGAGCAGCAAGAACGCGTTGATCGAGATCAGCAGCGCCCATTTGTCCAGGTTCAGGTCGACCAGCCACTGCGCCGATGACTGCGTCACATACAGAAGCGACATCATGTAGCTGAACACTGCAGCGGCGCCGATGATCATCAGGATCATCGTCGATTCGCGCACCGTGGCGCCGAAGATGACCCACAGATCGCCGGCGCGCCATGTGCGGTAAATGAGCGCGACCAGCAGCAACGCCAGCACAGCCGAGATGGCCGCGACTTCGGACGGCGTGGCCAGCCCGCCGTACATGGCATACGCGATCGCCACCACGATCCCGATAAACGGCGCGACACGACCGAGCCCTTCGACTTTTTCGCGCAGCGTGTAGCGCACCGGCGGCGGCTCATCGACACTCTTCAGCGCGCGCAGCGTGGCGATCCACGCGTACGCGGCGAACAGCAGCACCAGCAGCGCCCCGGGTACCACGCCGGCAAGAAACAGCCGGCCGATCGACGTCTCGGTGACGATGCCGTACAGGATCATCGTGATCGACGGCGGGATCAGAATGCCGAGCGTGCCGCCCGCACAGACCGAGCCAGTCGCCAGCGCCGGCGGCACGCCGCGCCGGATCATCTCGGGTACGCCCGCCTTGCCGATCGCCGCGGCGGTTGCCGGCGACGAGCCGCAGATGGCGGAGAACACGCCACAGGCAAGAATATTGGCGATCACCAGGCCGCCCGGCACACGGTCGAGCCAGCGATGCAACGACTCGTAAATGTCCTTGCCGGCGGCGCTGGCGCCGATCGCAGCGCCCAGCAGCACGAACAGCGGAATCGTCAGCAGCGCAAACGAGGCCAGCTCGTCCATCATCAGCAGCGGCACGTTCTGCAGGCTGGCGGGCCCGTGGAACACCAGCAGGAAGCCGACCGATACCAGCACCAGGCCCCACGCGATCGGCAGCCCGGAAAACAGCACAATCAGCGTGACCACCAGGATCAGCAGGCCGATCTGAATTTCGCTCATGCCTGCGGCCCGGTCACGCCGCTTGACGGACGCATCAGCTCGGCAACGTACTGCAGTGCCGTCAGGCCGAGTCCTACCGGCATCGACACGTACAACAACCATTTGTTCGGCGCCCAGGTGCTTTCGGTGCGTTCACCCCGCTCGTACGCCTCGAAGGTCAGAATGCCGCCGCGCCAGGTCAGGTACAGGCACACTGCCAGGCCGATCACCGTAACGACAACGCCCAGAATGCGCGCACCGCGCGCCGGCAGGTAGTGCGCCAGCAGATCGACGCCGATATGGCCGTTGGTCGCCAGGCAATAGGGTGAGGCGAGAAACAGCGACGCCACCATCATGAAGACCGAGAACTCGATCTCCCAGAAAGTCGAGGCGCCCATCGCCCGGTAGATCACGCTCCACGTCACGATCACCGCCGCCAATGCAAGCATCACGGCAGCCACGACTGCGCAGAACACGCTCAGGCGGTCCATCGCGCGCACGAATCCGCTCATCGTCGAATCCTGAAAAAAGAAAAGCCGCGGCGCACAGTGTGCACGCCGCGGCAACGATGGTAAGCGCTACGCCGGATCGGTTACTTGACCGACAGCAGCGTGTCGAGCAGCTCCTTGGATTGCGGCGACTTCGCGGCAAACTCCTTCCACGAAGTTTCCTTCGCGAGCGCGAGCCATTGGTTGTATTCGGCCTGCGTCATCTGGTGCACCTTGGCGCCTGCCTTCTTGAAAGCCTCTTCCATCTCCTTGACTGCGTCGCGCTGCAAGCCGAGGAAAAAAGTATCGGACTTGTCCGCCGCCTGCTCAAAAATCTTCTGCTGCGCGGGCGACAGCTTGTCCCAGTGCTGCTTGGACATCACCAGCGGCTGCAGCAGCATCCACAGCGCGTACTGACCGGGTGTGGTCGTGAACTTCGTTTGCTCGTACAGGCGCATGCTGACAAAGGTTTCGGCCGAAGTCAGCGCACCATCGAGCACACCGGACTGCAACGCCGGGTAGATCTCGGTCGAAGGCATGCTGCTGACAGAGGCGCCCGCAGCGCGCAGCATCGCTTCGAACGTCGGATCGGCCGCGCGCATCTTCATGCCGTCGACGCTTTTCGGCATCGTGATTTCGCGGTTCTTGCTGGCGAAGGCGCCGGGGGTCCACCACCAGGTGAGGATGTGGATTCCGTTGGCATGCGCCAGGTCCTGCAGCTTCTTGTGAAATGGCGTGCCCTTCAGTTTCATCGCATGATCGAGGGTCGGAATGGTGCCCGGCATGATCGCGATCGAGAATTCCTGCGCCTTGCCGACTGCGTACGATATTGGGAACACCGCCATCTCGAGCGTGCCGTTTTGTAGTGCGTCGAGCTGCGCGACCGGCTTGATGCCGAGTGACTGCGCCGGGTAGATCCGGAATTTGATGTTGGGGTCGAGCGCATTGACCTCTTTGACAAACACACGCGCGGCCTGGTCGCGGCCGTCGGTATTGGCTTTCCATTGATGCGATAGCTTGATTTCCTGCGCCATCGCGCCGGCCGCAAAAGCCGCCGCTGTTAGCGCAACGAGTATCCGCATGATCCGTTTCATGATTGTCTCCTTGATGTAATGATTTTTGAGCGTCGCACGCCCGTACAGATTACAGGCGAATGACGCGCGCGGCCTCCATGAAAACGAGGATGCAGACCGGTTCGAGTAAGATCGCGCCCTCGCAAAAAGAGGCCCGCCGGCGCGTCGAACCACCGGCCATATCAGCATTGCCGTAGCAGCACGAAGGCCAAGTAGCTCAGTTGGTAGAGCAGAGGACTGAAAATCCTTGTGTCGGCGGTTCAATTCCGTCCTTGGCCACCAATTATTCAACTACTTACGAACCTCACGCAGGCTCCCGCAAACTTCTGCGGGAGTTTTGCGTGAGCTACGCCACTCACCGGGCGGTAGAGGCAACCAGCGGTCTTGTAAGTGAACGGCAGCAGCAGTTCACACTGGAGCTGCCGGTGAGGCGCTCTTCGTCGAAGGCGACTCGGTGCGACTCACGCAGGTCTTTTCCAACCTGCTCCAAAACGCCTGCAAGTACACACCAGAAGGCGGTGAAATAACTCTCCGTGCGCAACGTCAAGACGAATCGGTTGTTATTCGCATAAAGATCATCAAGAAAGCCCGCGATGATTGCGCTCACCGGCTATGGCAGCGCAAACGACCATCAG
>JACCSD010000045.1 GCA_013813185.1 Burkholderiaceae bacterium | reverse complement strand
GCTTCTTTCAAAATGTCTTCAGCCTGTTCCTCGCGGCCATACGCTATATAGACGTCAGCCTCGGCAACGGGATCAACTTCGTTCGAGTCGAGTTGCGACGCGGCCGGAATAAAGCTCGAGTTGAACGTGCTGGTGCCGGTGTCGACGCTCTGACCGCCGGTAGCGCCGAACAGCGAATTGGCCTGGGCACCTTCACCCGTATCCTTGAAGCGATCCGAGCTTTCGGCTCTGCGCTTGCGATACCAACTCCAGCCGAACAACGCCGCGAGCAGAGCGACGATGCCGATCAGGCCCAGCAATGTTGTCGTGTTGCTAAGCAGGTCGGAGAAAAACCCCGGCTCTTCGCGCGCTGGAGCGGGCGGAGGTGCGGCCTTTTTCACCGGCGCCGGGGTCGGCGCTACCGCGGTGGCGGGCGCTGCCGGTGCCGGCGTCGCTGCCGGAGGCACCACCGCCGCAGGCGCGGCCTTGCTGCTATCGATCGGACTCGGCGTTACGGGCGGCACACCCGGAGGCGAAACTGGCGCGACAGGTGCTGGCGCCGGCGTCGTTACGCCGGGGGTCACCGCCGGTGGCGTCGGTGTCGGGGCCGGCATCGGTGCCGGAGGCGCAACGGCTACCGGTGCGGGAACGGCGGCGGACGGAGTGGCGGCTGCCGGCGAACCTTTTTCAGCCTGCTTCTGCGCTGCCGCTCCTGCTTTGCTTTGAACCTGCAGCGCTTTCTGGATCGCCTCGTTGGTTTTCTTCAACTGCGCGGCGCGATCCTGCTCTTCACGAATTGCGCGCGCCTTGGCTGCCGCTTCATCGGCCTTCGCAGCCGCGGCCGTAGCCGCTGCCGACTTCTGCTCAGCCCGAGCAATCTTCAACTGATCACCCGCCGGAACTGTGGGTGCCGATTTATCCTGCACCCGCGTCGTCACGCGGCCCGAGCCCGCTGCAGCGGGGGGCGCGGTCGCGACGACCGGCGCCGACCCTGCGGCTTGCGCCAGGCGGCTTCTGTATTGAGCAAAGTCAGAACTCTGCGCAACAACTTCGCGGCGCGCGTCGGGCTGCGCTACCGCGGCAACCTCTGATTCCGAAGGGAAGGTCAATGTTGCGCCAGCCTTGAGCCGGTTCACGTTCTTGGCAACGAAAGCGTCCGGATTGGCACGCAAGATCGCGATCAGCATCTGATCGAGCGACACCGAAGCTGGCTTGTTGCGGCCCGCGATAGCGCCCAGTGTGTCACCCGACTTGACGACGTACGAACCTTCGCTTGGGGAACTCGCGCGCGGCGCCGCCACCGTTGGCGCGGGCTTGGTAGAAGCTGCAGGCGCCGCCGGCGGAGTTGAAGCGGAAGTTGAAGGTGCCGGCGCCGACGGAGCGGTAGAAGGACGCGCGACTGGAGGCAGCGCTGACGGAGCCGTCGGTGTCGATGCCGCGACCACCGGTGGTACGACCGGAGCATCGGCGCGTAACGAAGGCGGATCGAGCAATACGGTGTACTCGCGAATCACGCGCCCCGTCGACCACGTCAGTTCGACCATCAGATCGAGGTAGGGCTCGTTGACCGGCTGTGCCGAGCTGATGCGGACGAAGTAGTTGCCGTCGGGCCGCTTGTCCAGCGCGAATCGCAGATTGGTGAGCGCGGGGTTGAATTCAAGATTGGCCGCACGAAACGCGGCCAGCGGAGCCATTCTCACCTGCAACGTCGGCAGCTCATCGCGGCCGACGGAAGTGACCTCGAGTTCGGCCCTTAAAGGCTGCCCGAGTCCCGAAGTAACGTTTAAGCGTCCAAGCCCTGCGGCATCGGCCTGCGGGCTGATGACTGCTAGACCAAGCGCAAGTGAAAGCGCGCACCAGAGCGGCGCGCGCGCGAATTTGTTGTGGGATGGCATTCCGCCCCCTGAAGGGATGCAACGTTTTTCGAACATAACATCATGGACTTACCGTCGCAAGCTTAGAAATAGCCGTAACTCACGCCTTTATGTGAGAAATACGGACGGTGGAAATAGGATGGCGAACGGTGGTCAGAGCTTGTTCAACAGCAAACGCAACATGCGACGCAGTGGTTCTGCCGCACCCCATAGCAACTGATCGCCGACTGTAAACGCAGAAAGATATTCGGGTCCCATTGCGAGTTTGCGCAGGCGCCCGATCGGAATGCTCATGGTGCCGGTGACCTTCGCCGGCGACAGTTCTCGAATGCTGTCGTCGCGATTGTTTGAAATCACGGTGACCCATTCGTTGGCGTCGGCCAGGATTTTTTCGATCTCGGACAACGGCAGATCGGCGCGCAGCTTCATCGTCAGCGCCTGGCTATGGCACCGCATCGCGCCGACGCGCACGCACAGTCCTTCGACAATCAACGAGCCAGGCTCGCCCATTGCCGGCCGGCCCAGTATCTTGTTGGCCTCCGCGCCGGCCTTACGTTCCTCGCCGCTGATGCCGTCTCCCAGATCCGTGTGAATCCACGGAATCAGGCTGCCCGCGAGCGGCGCGCCGATGCTGCGCGCGGGAAGCTGATCCGACAGCAGCGTCATCGATACTGCGTGGTCGATTTCAAGAATCGCAGACGCCGGGTCGGACAGCAGATCGCGCGCAGACGAATGCAGTTGCCCCATTTGCTCGATCAGCTCGCGCATCTGCGGCGCGCCAGCGCCGGATGCGGCCTGATAGGTCATCGCGCTCACCCACTCGATCAGATCCGCCTTCAGCAGGCCGTCGAGCGCCAATAGCATCAAGCCCACCGTGCAGTTGCTGCCGATGTAGTCCTTGACGCCGCGCGCGAGCGCATCGTTGATCACGGGCAGGTTGACCGGGTCAAGAATGATGACCGCGTCGTCGCTCATGCGCAGTGCCGAGGCGGCATCGATCCAGTAGCCTTTCCAGCCGGCCGCGCGCAACTTCGGAAACACGTCGTTGGTGTAGTCGCCGCCCTGTGCAGTAACGATCGTGTCGCACGCGGCGAGTGCTTTGAGGTCACTCGCATCCTTCAGCGTACGGTCGGCACGCGCAACCTGCGGCGCGTCTCCGCCCGCGTTGGACGTGCTGAAGAACACCGCGTCGAACAACTCGAAGTCCTTTTCCGCGCTCATGCGCTGCATCAGTACCGAACCCACCATGCCGCGCCAGCCGACGATTCCTACTTTCATCATTGCCTCAGTGCGCCAATGACGGCGTCGCCCATCTCGCGCGTACCGACTTTGCGCGCGCCTTCACTCCAGATGTCGAGCGTTCGTACACCGCTGCCAAGCGCACTTTTCACCGCGCTCTCGACGCGCTCCGCCTGCTCGGCGCGATTTAGCGAGTACCGCAACATCATCGCCGCCGACAGGATCGTCGCCAGCGGATTGGCGATCCCCTTGCCGGCAATGTCCGGCGCGCTGCCGTGCGACGGCTCGTACAAGCCTTGACCACTGTCGTTCAACGAGGCTGAAGGCAACATGCCGATCGAGCCGGTCAGCATCGCCGCTTCGTCGGACAGTATGTCGCCGAACATGTTGCCGGTAACAATCACGTCGAAGGTCTTCGGCGCTTTGATCAGCTGCATCGCCGCGTTGTCGACGTACATGTGATCGAGCGCGACATCCGGGTAGCCGGCACGAACTTCACTGACGACCTCCCGCCAGAATTGAGACGTTGCCAGCACGTTGGCCTTGTCGACGCTGGTCACTTTGCGCTTTCGCTTGCGCGCGGCATCGAACGCGGTACGCGCGATGCGCTCGATTTCGGGCCTGCTGTAGCGCATCGTGTCGAACGCCTCCGGCGCGCCGGCGAATAATCCATCGGGCGAATCGCGCCGGCCTCTGGGCTCACCGAAATAGATATCGCCGGTGAGCTCGCGCACGATCAACAGGTCCAGGCCAGACACCAACTCCGGCTTCAGGCTCGAAGCGTCAGTCAATTCCGGATAGCAGATCGCCGGACGAAAATTGGCGAACAGCCGCAGCTCCTTGCGCAAACCGAGGATGGCCTGCTCGGGACGCAGGTGGCGTTCGAGCGCATCGTATTTCGGGTCGCCGACAGCACCGAAGAGAACCGCGTCGGCAGAGCGCGCCAGTTTTAAGGTCGGCTCCGGCAATGTATGGCCGCCCGCTTCGTAGGCAGCGCCTCCCACGTCGGCGAACTCAAACTCAAACCGCTCTTCAAGCGCTTCGAGTACGCGGACAGCTTCGGCAACCACTTCCCTGCCGACGCCATCGCCCGGCAACACGGCGATGTTCATCGCAGGCGCTAGCTCGTTTTCGCGAGCCAGGGCTGCTCGGTCAGGCG
>JACCSD010000287.1 GCA_013813185.1 Burkholderiaceae bacterium | reverse complement strand
CGGGGCCACGCGCGTGAAGAACGCGACGGCCGACGGTTACACGGTTCTGTTGCATCACATCGGCATGTCCACCGCGCCAGCGCTGTATCGCAAGCTGGCCTACAACCCGCAAACCGATTTCGAGCTGATCGGCCTGATTGTCGATGTTCCGATGACGATGATTGCGCGCTCGGATTTTCCGGCGAAGGATTTCGGTGAGTTCGTGGCCTACGTCAAAGCCAACAAGACCAAATTGAACCTCGCCAATGCGGGGCTTGGTGCCGCATCGCATTTGTGCGGACTGATGTTTCAAAGTGCGATCGAGGCCGATGTAACCACAGTGCCATTCAAAGGCACGGCCGACGCAATGAACGCGATCCTGGGCAAACAGGTGGATTTCATGTGTGACCAAACCACCAACACGACCGGTCAAATCAAGGCAGGGTCGGTCAAGGCGTACGCCGTGACCAGTGCCAAGAGAGTGCCGACGCTGCCGGACCTGCCAACGATGCAGGAGAGTGGGCTGAAAGGCTTTGAAGTCGGCATTTGGCACGCGGTGTATGCGCCGAAGGGCACGCCGAAGGCGGCCGTCGACAAGCTCGTCGCCGCCATGCAGGAAGCGTCCAAGGATGCCGGCTTTCGCACCCGCATGTCGGACCTGGGCGCAACGGTTTACCCGGTCGAGCAAATCACCCCTGCCGCGTTGGCGTCTCATCTGAAAAGCGAGATCGAAAAGTGGGGGCCGGTCATCAAGAAAGCCGGTATTTACGCCGATTAATGCGGTGTCGGGCAGCATTGAGTTGTGGTCTGCTTCAGACCTAGGCAGGCTGCAGCGTCTTGGGTGCAGCGGGGCGTATCGAAGCGGAGGCTGACTTGCGTTTGACCGTCACACTAGTGATCGCAGTTTGCGTGCTCGCAATGCCGTTGAGCGTGCGCGAGGCTGGCGCAGCCCCCACAGCGGGTAGCGAGTCGCAGGCAGCCAAGACGATCACCAATGCGAAGGCTCAAACGCGCGTGCGCGGCACGATTCCAGCGGGCCGGGCGCCGATCAAGTCGACCCGTAAAAAGAAGCCGCTTATCGCGCGCATCCTTGCACCGTCGGAAGGCCACTTAGCGGGCCTGCATCGTGGCGAGGATCCACTCGACTTGAGGTCGTCCGTTGCGCTGGTCGTCGATCAGGATACGAACGAAGTCCTGTTCGAGAAAAACAAGAACGCGGTCCTTCCAATCGCTTCGGTGACCAAGCTGATGACCGCCTTGGTGACGTTGGACGCCAATTTGCCGCTCAGCGAGGAGTTGGAAGTTTCGCAGGACGAGATGGTGCGAGCGAGAAGTCGATCCAATCTGCGGCCTGGATTCGAAATGACGCGTGGCACGGCGCTGCATTTGGCGCTGATGTCGTCGGAGAATCGCGCCGCTCAGTTGCTGGGCCGCACCTATCCCGGTGGCGTAGCACGATTCGTCGAAGCGATGAATGCAAAGGCCAGGTTACTTGGCATGGATGACTCGCACTTTGCCGACCCGACCGGGTTGTCGCCCGAGAACCGGTCGAGCGCAAGCGACCTGGTGCGCCTGGTCAAAGCTGCTTACGAACACGATGTCATCCGCCGGTACTCGGTAAGCGGCGAACTCGAGTTGCCAGTCGGCAGACGCACCGTCAGTTACCGCAACACCAATCGTCTTACCGACAATCCGGAATGGGATATTGGCCTGCAGAAGACGGGCTACATTTCCGCCGCGGGCCGTTGCCTGGTGATGCAGGCGGTCATCGAAGGCAAGCGTGTGGTGATGGTGTTCCTCGACTCGGTCGGAAAGTATTCGCGCCTCGGCGACGCCGAGCGCGTTCGTGACTTTATCGAGTCCACCGGGGTTTCAAAGCCGAAACCAGCGGCGGTCGCGGCACCGTCTCGCGGCACGATTTAGCGCGAGTCACGAGCGAGTCAGGAGGGCGGCGCTTCGCTCGCCGGGGTGACGAAGCCAAGTCCTGACGATATCCTGCCAGCGGTTTGCAGCAGCTCGGCAATCCAATCGTCCTGCATTCGTTCTGCCGGCGCCGACACCGATAACCCTGCCACCAGCCGTCCCGAATCGTCGCGAATGCCCGCCGCGATGCAGCGCACGCCGATTTCGAGTTCTTCGTTATCCCGCGCGTAGCCGCGCGTCCGCACCGTCGAAAGCTCACGCTCGAGCTTGCTCACGTCGGTCAAACTGTTGCGCGTGTGTCCTGCCAGACCGGTGCGTGTTGCATACGCACGAATCAAGCGCGGATCGTCAAGCGCCAGAAACAGCTTGCCGCTTGACGTCAGATGCAGCGGAGCGCGCCCGCCGATCGCACGCACCACCTGCATTCCCGAACGTTCGCTGTACGAGCGGTCGACGTAGACGATTTCGTCGCCCTGGCGCACCGACAAATTGACGGTCTGTCCAGTTCGCTTGTGCAACTCGCGCATCGGCTCGAGTGCCGCTTCGCGTACCGACAGGCGAGCTTTGACCAGATTGCCGAGTTCGAGCAGGCGCATGCCGAGTCGATACGACCCCGGGACATCGGCGCGGTCGACGTAGCGACCAACGACCAGGTCATTGAGGATTCGATGGGCCGTTGATGGATGTAATCCGGTCGCGCGGGCGAGGTGTTTGAGGCTGACCGGGTCCGAATGCGCGGACAGCGCGTCGAGCAGCGCCATCATCCGCTCAATCACCTGAATCGCGGTCGGCCCACGAGCGGCGATTGGCTGCGGGCCATTTGGTGGTGAATCGCGTAATGGACCGGGCGTTGTGGTGCGATGCGGCATCTGCGCGTTTTATATCACGATACGAAAATGTAGAAGCGCGCGCGACCGCCGTAGCGTTAGCGCACCACGCGCGCGTACCGCGTGGCTTCGCCTGTTGGTGCTGAACGATAGAGCGCGACCGAGTCGATGCGCCAGACGATCGGCGCAACTCGCTCGACGCTGAAGCGCTGAACCCCGCGCAGCAGTGTGACGTGTGGTGCCAGAGGCCGGCGATCGTAGTCGAGATCGAACCGATCGAGCACGGCTCGGGCGCGCTCCGCCAGAGCAACCAGCGGCTTCACGGGTTCGCCGGCCGCGCCTACCCAGACGACGCCCGCGTCGTCGAAGAATCCCAGCGTGTCGAGCCGCCAGTTGAACGTCCTGTACCTAAATTTAGTAATTGCGTCTGCGACGGCGAACGCGTCTGCGTCGCCTAGATTGCCAATAAACGCGAGGGTGAGGTGCAGATCATCGATGCGAGTAGCTCGCCGATGACCAACGCGTTGCCGCACATCGGCCGAAACCGCCGCCAGCGCTACGCTCGTGGGCGGGTCGGGCCAGGCGGCGATGAAACAGCGCATTCCTCGTCGCGGATTGCTTCAACGCAATCCGCCACCAGTTGGGGGCCCGAATAAATGAAGCCCGTATAAATCTGCACCAGCGAGGCACCGGCTCGGATCCGATCCACTGCATCAGCACCGCTCATGATGCCGCCGACGCCGATGATCGGCAGCGCACCTTGCAGGTGGCGCGCCAGCAAGTACACGATCCGAGTCGCACGTTCGGTGAGTGGTCGACCCGACAGGCCACCCGACTCATCGGCGTGTTTCTGGCCGCGCACCTTGTCGCGGGCGGTCGTCGTATTCGTCGCGATCACCGCGTCCATGCCGTGTTCGACCAGTCGGTCGGCGATCTCGGGTACCGACGCATCCGCGAGGTCGGGAGCGATCTTCACCGCGATCGGTACGCGTTTTCCGTACCGATCCTGCAGACTCTTGCGCTCGTCGCTCAGTCCGGTCAACAGCGCTGCCAGTTGCCGCACGCTTTGCAAGGAGCGCAACTCCGTCGTGTTAGGCGACGAAATGTTGACTGCCACATAGTCTGCGTCGTCATACACGCGGCGCAGGCACATGCGATAGTCCTCGAGCGCGTGCTCGATTGGCGTGTCGGCGTTCTTGCCGATGTTCAGGCCGACGATGCCGCCGCGATCGCGAAATGCCCGCTGCTGGCGCACGCGATCGATGAAGTGGTCGGCGCCTTCGTTGTTGAAGCCCAGCCGGTTGATCAGCGCGTGCGACCGTGGCAGACGAAACATGCGCGGTTTCGGGTTGCCCGGCTGCGGCCGCGGTGTGACGGTTCCCGCTTCGATGAAGCCGAACCCGAAACTTCCAAGCGCATCAATGTGCGCGCCGGTCTTGTCAAGCCCGGCAGCGAGGCCAACCGGGTGTTGAAAGTTCAATCCCATCACCCTGACCGGCAACGGGCTGATGCGCTTTGCAACCCAGCGCGCGATGCCGAGGTCGTACGCTCGTTGCAACGCTGACAGTGTTAACTCGTGCGCAGCCTCCGCATCGAGCGAAAACAGAAGAGGACGCGCAAGCGTGTAAAGCACGCGCGGATTCTACGAGGCGCCGCTACGCACCCACGGCGTCGCTTTGCCGCTCCCAGCGGCCGCCCTTCAACATCTCGACCGGCCGAAAGGTCGCCTTGTAGGCCATCTTCGGGCTATCTGAGATCCAGTAGCCGAGATACAAGTAAGGAAGAGACAACGCCTTGGCCTGTTCAATCTGCCACAGGATGTTGTACGTGCCATAGCTGGTCGCCAGCTCGTCCGGATCGAAAAATGTATAGACCGACGAGAGCCCGTCGTTCAATACATCGATGATCGAGATCATGCGCAACGTGCCGACGCCGTCGACTCCGGGCGGCGCCGGATCGCGAAACTCGACCAGCCGCGTGTTGACCTTGCTCTGCAAAAGAAACTGCGAATACTGCTCGCGGCTGTCGTTGTCCATGCCACCGCCGGCGTGGCGCGTCGACTGATACCGCAGATACAAATCGTAGTGTTCGTGATCGAACGCCAGTGACGCGACCCGCGAGGTCAGCGCGCGATGCCGCAACCAAGCGCGGCGTTGCGTGCGATTCGCTTCGAACTCCGCCACCGGCACTCGCACCGGCACGCACGCGCGGCAACCGTCGCAATAGGGGCGATAGGTAAAAATTCCGCTGCGCCGAAATCCCATCTTGACCAGTTCGCTGTACACATCGGCGTTGATCAGATGTGCCGGCGTAGCAACCTGCGAGCGCGCCTGTCGATGCTCGAGATAACTGCACGGATACGGCGCGGTCGCATAAAACTGCAACGCCGAAAAGGGCAGCTCCTTGAGATTGGCCACGTCAGTCGATTAGTCAGTCAGGTCGAAGTCGTGATGAGTAGCAATAAGGCGGGCTACGAACCCAAAGAATGCAACAGCGGATTGAGTGGACGATCCGCGTATGCGGCCCAATTGATTGGAGTTGCTCGCACCGACGCATTCAAATGCGCCGCAAATTCACTACGCGTTATCTCGCGTGCTCCGAGTGATGCGAGGTGTCGCGTGTTCTGCTGGCAGTCTATCACTCGCACTCGTTCGGTTTGCATCACGCGAACGAGCGCAGCGAGCGCAATCTTCGAGGCATCGGGCACTCGCGAGAACATCGACTCGCCGTAGAACATCCGACCGAGCGCCACCCCATACAGGCCACCTGCAAGGCGGCCGCGCACCCACGTTTCGATTGAATGAGCCAGGCCGCGCCGATGCAACTCCATGTAAGCATCGGCAACGCTATCGGTAATCCAGGTGGCCGCATCGTCGCCGCGCGGTGCCGCGCACGCCTGAATGACAGCGTCGAAGTCGGCGTCCAGGCGAAGTTCGATCGAAGAGTCGCGCGCCGTGTTGCGTAGAGTCTTCGCAAAACTGCGCGAGACTTTCAGTTCATCCGTGAACAACACCATGCGCGGATCCGGAGACCACCACAACACTGGCTCCTCCTCCGAGTACCACGGAAAGATCCCATGCGGATACGCTGCCAGCAGCCGCTCGGCAGTCACTTCAGCGCTTGCGGCAAGCAGTCCGTTTGGACTTTGAAGCGCGGCGGAGACTGGCGGGAATGGCTGGCCCGGTGCGAGCCATGGGATCATGGGCTTACGGCGCGGTCAGCCGGCGCTGCGCTGATCGCTCGGGTGTACACGCCGAACTCGCCACGCGCCCGGTCGGCGAAGTAAAGATCCAAGGTGGTGGAAACGGTACGAAAGGCAATCTCATCCCAGGGGATCTCGCGTTGGTCGAACAGCCGCACTTCAAGGCTTTCGGTGCCGATCGCGAAATGTGTGTCGAGCAGCTCGGCTCGGAAGAAAATGTGAACCTGTTGTACGTGGGGCACGTCGATCATTGAAAACAACGGGCCCAATTTCACACGCGCACCGGCTTCTTCCAGCGTCTCGCGCAGCGCTCCGTCGCCCGTGGTCTCGTTGATTTCCATGAAGCCGGCGGGCAGGGTCCACTTGCCAAGCCGCGGCTCGATCGCGCGTTTGCACAATAAAACCTGGTCGCCCCACACCGGGATCGTGCCGACTACGGGCCTTGGATTGATGTAGTGCACCGCACCGCAATGGTCGCAGCAGTCACGCAGGCGATTGTCCCCGGACGGGACGCGCGCGACGGTGGTGTGGCCGCAGACCGAGCAAAAAGTCACTTCAGAAATAGAAAGGGCGGGCATATGCCCGCCCTTCGCACCTTACACGCTCTTAGCGCGCAGTACCGCGGCGAAACAGATTGACGATCGCGAGCAGAATGACTGCGCCCAGCAGTGAAACGACCAATGCGCCTACGCTCAGCGATCCCTGATTGATCGTGGGTACGCCCACCAGGGGAGAGATGAGCCAGCCGCCAAGCATTGCACCGACGATGCCGACAATGATGTTGAGGAAGATGCCCTGCTGCCCATCGGTGCGCATAATCATGCTTGCGACCCAGCCGATCAAACCGCCGACAACCAACCAAATGATGAAATTCATGTTTCGCTCTCCCGGTCAAAGTGATGTACAGCGACATAAAGTCTGCCACACAGTTAAGACACTGCCTGTCAATCTGACAAACGGCAAGTGCCCATAATCGGCAAGTGACGCAAAGATCATTCCAGCTTCATTGACTCTATGGCACTGACACAACTTTGGACCTCACCGTTCGGACTGGCGGGCGTTTTCTTCGGCATCCTGGGCGCGCTTCTCCTGCTGTCGGGCCTCGGCGCGCTGCTTCGGCTGCGCCCATTTCGATTCATTTCGCGAACCATTTTCGGTTTGTTGCTATTGGCAGTAGGCGCATTGGCAGCAACGGTCGCAATTGGCACACACGGCTACGTAGCGTTGACCCGTGAAGATGTTGCCGCAACATTGCTGGTACAGCCGACCGGGCCCCAGCGCTTTACGGCGACGGTGCGGTATCCCGACCTGCGCGAGGTCAAGTTCGAACTCGCGGGCGACGAGGTCTACGTCGATGCGCAAATCCTCAAATGGAAACCGATGGCGAACGTGCTCGGGCTGCACACCGCTTACGAGCTGGATCGCATTGCCGGGCGGTATCGTGCGATCGACAGCGAGCGCTCGGCTACGCGCACCGTGTTTCCGCTGAGCCGCGACAAACCGCTGGACCTGTTTGATCTGCGGCAGCGCTATACATTTCTGGCGCCGCTGCTCGACGCGGAATACGGATCAGCCAGCTATGTCGCGGTCTCGCGTCCGGCGGAAATCGAACTGCGTATTTCAACCACGGGCTTGCTGATGCGCGAGATCAAGCCGCCCGCGCAGTAGCGTTCCGATTGCGATGGTGAACACCTTGCGGCGCCTACTCGGCCGCTGCCCGCGCCGTCGATTGCGCCGGCAACCGACGGGGTCACGATCCTTCATTGCGCGGCGGGCGGTGTGAGCCCGTGTCTGGTGGTAGCGGCCAAGCAGCCTGAGCGCGGCAAAGTCAAGACGAGGATTGCGGCGGCGATCGGCGATGATCGAGCGGCTGAGCTATATCGATGCACACTGCTTGACACGCTGGCGCTGGCGCTGTCGATCAGCGATGTCAGTCACGCGTTGAGCTATGCCCCACCGACAGAAAGCGCGCGCCGCTTTTTCGCAGACATCGCCCCGGCGTTCTTGCTGATGCCGCAATCGGGTGCGACGTTAGGCGAGCGTCTGGGCGACACGCTGACGCGCTTCCTGTCGCGCTTCAGTCCCGTCGTGCTGATAGGAAGCGATGGTCCCGATTTGCCGGCAGCGTTCCTTACACGCGCATTCGACATCCTGCGCGACCGTAGCGATGTGGTACTCGGTCCTGCGAAGGACGGCGGCTACTACCTGATTGGCATGCGGTCGATGCATCCGACTCTATTCGAGCGGATCGACTGGAGCACCGCAGCGGTCGCCCAGCAAACCCGCGAGCGTGCCGGAGAAGCAGCACTCAGTCTGATGGAACTGCCGTATTGGCACGACCTTGATACTGTCGCGGATCTGCAGACGTTGCTCGATCCAGGCGCGCCACTGACGCGCGCATTTGTCGCAGGTTTGAAAGCAAAGGGAACATAGGTGAAAACAACAGCGGCGGTCGCGTGGAAGGCGGGTGAGCCGATGCACATTGAAACCGTGGAGCTTGAAGCGCCGCGCGCGGGCGAAGTGCTGGTCGAGGTCAAGGCGACCGGCATCTGTCACACGGATTACTTCACGTTGTCGGGCGCCGATCCCGAGGGAATGTTCCCTTCGATTCTCGGCCATGAAGGCGCTGGGGTGGTACTCGAAGTCGGCGCCGGGGTGACTTCAGTGCAACCGGGTGACCACGTCATTCCGCTCTACACGCCGGAATGCCGGCAGTGCAAATTCTGTCTGTCGCGCAAGACCAATTTGTGCCAGGCGATCCGCTCCACGCAGGGGCGCGGGCTGATGCCCGACGGCACGTCGCGCTTTTCAATCGACGGCAAACCGATCCTGCACTACATGGGCACGTCGACCTTCGCCAATCACATCGTGGTGCCCGCGATTGCGCTGGCGAAGATCCGCGAGGACGCGCCGTTCGATAAGGTCTGCTACATCGGCTGCGGCGTCACGACCGGCGTCGGCGCAGTCATCTTTACTGCCAAAGTGGAAGCGGGCGCCAATGTTGTCGTGTTCGGGCTCGGCGGCATCGGGCTGAACGTGATCCAGGGCGCGAAGATGGTGGGCGCCGACCGCATCATCGGTATCGATACGAACCCAGCGCGCGAGGCGCTTGGCCGCAAGTTCGGCATGACGCACTTTATCGATCCGCGCAGCGCCGGCAACGTCGTCGATGCGATCGTGCAGTTGACCGACGGCGGCGCCGACTACAGCTTCGAGTGCATCGGCAACGTGACAACGATGCGCCAGGCCTTGGAGTGTTGCCACAAGGGATGGGGGCAAAGCATCATCATCGGTGTCGCAGCGGCGGGTCAGGAGATCAGCACGCGGCCGTTTCAACTGGTGACCGGTCGCGTCTGGAAGGGCACCGCGTTCGGTGGTGCGCGTGGTCGGACCGACGTGCCGCGCATTGTCGATTGGTACATGGAAGGGAAGCTGAATATCGACGATCTGATCACGCACCATCTGCCGCTCGAGCGCATCAACGAAGGGTTCGATCTGATGAAACGCGGTGAATCGATTCGTAGCGTGGTTGAGTTTTGACTGCTGATTCGCAACGTCCCGGGCTCGAGCTGCTAAGCGAACACGGCTGCTTCCGGGGCCGGCAGTATTTTTACCGGCATACGTCCGCACAGATCGGGTTGCCGATGCGGGTTGCGTTGTTCATTCCGCCGCGCGTGCCGGACGAATCGCTGGCGCTGCTCGTTTACCTCGCCGGTCTGACGTGTACCGAGGAGACGTTCACCATCAAGGCAGGGGCGCAACGGTTAGCGGCGGAGCTTGGCATCGCGCTTTTGATGCCTGATACCAGTCCGCGTGGCGCCAACGTGGCGGGCGAGTCCGACTCCTGGGACTTCGGTGTTGGCGCCGGTTTCTATCTGGATGCAACGCGCGAGCCGTGGGCGAAACACTGGCGCATGGAAAGTTACCTGATGCAAGAGCTGTTGCCGCTCGCGGTCGAATCGTTCGGTATCGACGCATCGCGCATCGGCATCTTCGGGCATTCGATGGGGGGTCACGGTGCATTGACCCTCGCCTTGAGACATCCACACCGGTTCGCGTCCGTTTCTGCGTTCGCGCCGATCGCAGCCCCAACGCAAGCGCCGTGGGGCAAGAAAGCGTTCAGCGGATATTTCGGCGACGACGCTGAACGTTGGGCTCAACACGATGCCAGCATCCTGATGAGCCGGCAGGCGAAGCCACCGTTTACGCAAGGCCTGCTGATAGACCAGGGACTAGCCGACCCGTTCTTGAACGAACAGTTGTATCCGGCGACGTTCGAAGCGGCGTGCCGAGACGTCGGTCAGCCATTGACGTTTCGTTACCACGAGGGGTACGACCATGGCTACTATTTCATCTCCACATTTATAGAAGACCACCTGCGGTTTCATCACGCACGATTGAAGCGCGGTTGACGATTGGCACTCTTAGCGCTGATCGCGGATGTATTTCGCTGCGATCTTCAGGTCTTCGACGAACTTGCCGAACTCGGCGTCACGTGTCTCTGGCGTTACAGCGATGCCCGAATGACCCCGACTGCAATTCCTTCGATCGCGAAAGGCTCGCGTTTCAAATCGACGATGATGGGTTTGTAGTCCGGGTTCTCGGCGATCAACTCAGCGCGCGCCCCTCGCAACCTCAATCGCTTGACCGTGACCTCGTCGCCGAGACGCGCGACGACCACCTGGCCCGACCGGGCTTGTGGTTGTTTGTGCACCGCCAGCCAGTCGCCGTCGAGAATGCCCGCGTCACGCATACTCATGCCGCGCACTTCAAGCAGGTAGTCCGCAAAAGGTTTAAAGGTCGCCGGGTCTACGGCGGCCGTGGCCATCACGTTTTCCTGCGCCAAGATAGGACTGCCCGCCGCAACTTTGCCGATCACCGGTAGCCCGCTTTCCTGTGATGCGAGCATTAACTCGCGCACGCTGTCTTTCAAACGAATGCCGCGCGAGGTGCCCGCCACTAACTCGATTAACCCTTTCTTCTGCAACGCTTGCAGATGCTGTTCCGCCGCATTCAAAGAGCGAAACCCGAAGGCCTGCGCAATTTCATCGCGCGTCGGCGGCGCGCCGCTTTCGGTCAAGGTTTGTCGAATGAATTCGAGTATCTCCGTCTGCCGGGGGGTGGGATCAGAAACCGCTGCAACAATGGCTCGTGAGTTCATCGTGCTCAACGATCGGTAGGATGAATACTGTAAATGTATACAGTGCACGCCAGAAAAGCAAGGAGATGGCGTCGCGCCGCTTTTTTTGGCGCTCCGGTAGTTGTTTAAAGATTTGAGCGTGATAGACTTTTGCCATCCCAGGTTGAGTCGGTCAAAGCAGCAAGATTCTTGTGCTTGTGGCCGGCAGCGTTGCCGGATCGTCCGATTCCGCGCTCGGCTTCTTGAACTGAATTCAGCCGCACGAAGCGTACGTAATCCGAATATTTTCAAACACCTTTTGTAAGTTAGGTCGTGCGTGGAACTGCGGGCCGCATCTGTAGCCCTGCCGTCAATGCACAGCCGCAACCTCCATTCGGAGCTGATGAATACTCACGAAGCAAAGGTCGTGATCGAAGCGGCGCTGCTGACCGCGGAGCAGCCACTATCAATGCCTGATTTGCGTCGCTTGCTGGATGACGAACTTAACGCCGACACGGTGCGCGTGCTGCTCGATCAACTGCGAAGCGATTGGGCGGGCCGCGGATTGGAACTGGCGGCACTCTCGTCGGGTTGGCGTTTCCAAAGCACGCCGGCGATGCGCCATTATCTCGATCGTCTGAATCCCGAGCGTCCGCCAAGATATTCGCGTGCCGTGATGGAAACGCTGGCGATCATCGCGTATCGGCAGCCGGTGACGCGCGGCGATATCGAAGACGTGCGTGGCGTGACGGTGTCGAGTTCCGTGATAAGAACTCTCGAAGAACGCGGGTGGATCGAAGTCATCGGCCATCGCGAAGTGCCTGGTAGGCCGGCCGTTTTCGGCACGACCAAAGAGTTTTTGGACGACTTAGGTCTGGGCTCGCTCGCAGCATTGCCGCCGTTGCAGGAGGGTATTGGAGATGCCTCGCTGGAATTGGAGTTGCAGCTGACCGGAGCATCGGACGTCACGTCTGAACAAGCGACGCGTCCCATCTTCAAGCCACTATCAGCCGCAGTCGAACCTGCCCGTTCCCAAACCGCTTCACTTCCCATGTCTTGATGAGCACTTCCACTTCACCTGAAGACCACAACCCCGCCGAACCGGCTGCTACGCGCATCAGCGACGCGCCTGCAGATACGGACGTCGACGGCAACATCAGCGTCGAAGGCAACGTGCGCGAATTGGACGACGGCGAAGTCGACGAAGCCGATGGAAATCGCAGCGAGCAGGCAGTCGACGGAAATCGGAGCGCACGATCGGCGGAAGGCACTGGACGTAGCGCGCGGC
>JACCSD010000345.1 GCA_013813185.1 Burkholderiaceae bacterium | reverse complement strand
ACGTGTTCTTCTCGCAGCTGGTGGAGCTCAACACCGAGACTCTTCCGCAGAATGACGCGTCCCTGAAATACCAGGTGCTGCTGCTGCTGGACGAGTTCCCGGCGCTCGGGCGGGTGGGCGCGATCAGTGAGTCGATCGCGTTCCTGGCCGGCTACAACCTTCGACTGCTGACGATTGCGCAGTCGCAGGCTCAGCTGGTGGAGATCTATGGCGAGCACTCGGCCCGCAATTTTGTCAGCAATCACGCGCTGCAGGTCCTGTACACGCCGCGCGAGATGCAAGACGCCGAGGAGTACAGCAAGCGGCTTGGTTTCCTCGATTTTCAGGCAGAGAGCAAAGGCCGCAGCAGCAGCAGCGGTCGCGTTTCAAGCAGCAGTCAGAGCACGAACAAATCAATGCAGCGACGCGCCCTGATGCTGCCTCAGGAGTTCCGTGCGATGCCGTTCGAAAAGGAGGTTGTCGATCTTGAGGGCTGCCGCTGTATCGAGGCCGACAAGATCATCTACTGGCGCGAAAGCGTATTCAAAACACGCCTGATGGCGCCGCCGACAGTTGCGCGGCTGGAAATCGAGCTGCATCGCGCTCGGATTCAGGGGCGTGTGCGCGCGTTCAGCGCGGACGAAGTCCAGCGCACGGAACTCAGCCGGCTCGCGCACGACCTTCAGGACGTGGTTCCTCGTCTCAGCGAATCGAGCACTGACGATGAGATTGGTCGATATGTGGATGCAGTTTTCACACGCCTGGCGCGGGTTCCGGCCCCGGCGTTTTCAATGGAGATGGCATAGGAGTCTTGAATGCGAAACAGTTCTCTTCTAATGCTCGCGGCGGCGGCCGTGCTGACAGCGTGCAGCTCAACCAAACCACCGATCCCGGACGAGACACGGCGCACGCCGGCAAACGATCGCCGCGAGCTGGCGGCTCTTCAGTGCACAACGGATCTAGTTTCGACCAAGGGCAACTTGAATGAAGCTCTGCGGCTTGCGGAGCGCAGCTCTGCGATGGCGAGCGAATTGCAGGTTGAGAACGCACGTCTGCATGGCACGGTGCAGTTGGCCCGGATGTCCGCCAACACGGCGCCTCCGTCGCAAATCTTCGTGGTCTTTTTCCGCACAAACTTCTCCGCGTTCGACATTGCCGAACCGGACGCGGCGCGGCTTGTCAACGCGATCAGGACCGCTGCTCATATCGAAGTGAGGGGTCGAACCGACGGCGAGTTCGAAAGCCCGGCTGAAAGCCGTATAGCCCGTCTGCGGGCGGAACAGGCGCAGCTTTGGCTTATCCGAGCCGGCGTCGAGCCCTCGCGCGTGGTGGCCACGTGGCAGCCGATCGGCGATCACCTGGGCCCAAACAACAATACAGAGGGACGCGCCCTGAACAGGCGCGTCGAAATCGAGGTTTATTCGGTCCGTCCGATGCGCGGCACATCGGTGTTCTCCGCATCCGTGGCCAACACGATCAGCAGGTAGGTCGGCATGTCTTCGAACCAAGTTCCAGTCGCCGCCGGCGACGTCGCCTCGAACGTCACAGCGACGCCGACGCCCACATCCAATGCAGAGCGGCAGCGCCGCAGCAACGGCGCTGATCGTCCGGGCACCTTTGTTCCTGACAAGTCGTCATCGACGGGCGGCACAGAAGCCCTGCGGTTGAGCCTGATGAGAATGAAGCAGGAAGACTCAGTTCTCAGTCTGGACGAGGAGAAGCGATTTCGGGATGCCCGAGCGCTGGGTGATGCGCGTGCGACAGAATCCGTTCTGCGCGGGGCCGTGCAACGTACTGAGCGCGACGTCCGCGCGTTACAGGAAGCGACGCCGGCAGAGATACGCACGATCGCCAAAGTGCTGGACCAGGCGTGGTCGATCAAAGGCGAGCAGCGCGTCCGCGAAATACTCGACAGCGTTGCAAACAGAACCGTCAACGAGGCTGGCCGTGTAAGCGGCGAAGGTCGTGCTGCAGCTCGTGCGGCCGAGCGCGATGACACTGCGGCGTTGCGCAGCTGGCAGCAGCGAATGCTTGAGGCCCGCGAACGACTTGCGCAGCAGTTCACCGTCGAAGGCAAAAATTATTTGTACCGGGGTCGATCTGCCTTCGTCGACGACGGCCAGAGCATCAGGGCGTACGACGCCAGCAAAAGGACGGTTCAGGCAGTCCTTGACTTGGCCGTAACGAAGGGGTGGAACGAAGTCCAGGTCATAGGGCGCCCCGAGTTTCAACGCGCCGTGTGGACCGAAGCGCAGGTCCGAGGGCTTAAGGTCAATTCGGAGCGAGAGCCAACGCAAGCCGATCGCGAGGCAGTGCGCGCCCTGGCCGCTCAGCGGCGCGGCCCCGGTCGCACGGAAACCGCGGAGTTAACAGGGGACGGCAAAGCGCGGCGGCCGGCCGAGCGGGAACCGGTAGCCGGTATCCGCCGTGAACCCGCCGCTACGCCCGCGCTTGCGACGCTCGAAAAGGTCATGAGACAAAGCGGTGCTAGTGAACCAGTGATAGATCGCGCACTGCGCGTCGGTGCTCAGCGCGAGTCAGCGCTGCGAAGTCAGGGACAGATGCTCGAAGTGCGCGGTGTTGACCCTGCGGCGGCGCGAACAACAACCGTGCCGAACGTGCTGATACAAGAACGCGCCGGGCCGACGCGCGCGCGCTGATGGCGACTCTTAGCATTCCAGCTCGCACCGGCGAACACAGTGGCCGGCGGTTGCAAGTTACCGATGCGGCGCTTGAATGGCTGAAGTGGATCGGTGTTGCGGCGATGATCCTGGATCATGTGAACTGGTTTCTGCTCGCCGGCGGCCGCGACCCGCAAGCTACATCCCATGCGTGGATGAACGACGTCGGCAGGCTGGCATTTCCGCTTTTCGCGTTTTGCTTCGGGGTCAATCTGGTTCGGGTCATCGAAGGGCCAAACCCCGATGTGCGGGTCCGCCGCATGTTCCGGCGGTTGTTGTTCGCCGGCATCGTCGCGCAGTGTGCGTACTGGCCTCTGCGCGATTATTTCTGGCCGCTGAATGTGTTGTGGACATTCGCGCTAGCGGCTGGAATTGCTCTCTTATGGGTGCGGTGGCCTCAGTCGAACCTGATGCGCTTGGCGGCCTTTGCACTGTTTGTAGTAGCCGGCATTGCGGTTGAGTATTGGTGGTTCGGTTTGGCGTTGGTGTTTGCAGCAATGGTGTATGCGAGTCACCGCACTCTGGCATCGGCGCTGCCGTTCGCTGCCGGCATCGTTGCGCTGTGTCTGGTGAATGGCACTCTGTTCGCCGGGGCGACGCTCGCTGTCATAGCGCTGCTGGCCGGCGCTCAATGGGCGCCTCGTCGTATCCCAGGATTGCTGCATGTCTTCTATGCGGCGCATTTGTGGTTACTCCTAGCAGTGGCATTAGTACTCGGCCGTTTTGTGTGAGCGGTCGTCCATTATTCAGAACTCTTAATGAAGGAGGCTCGCAATGTCGAAGCCA
>JACCSD010000341.1 GCA_013813185.1 Burkholderiaceae bacterium | reverse complement strand
CGATCACAAGGTCGCACCGCCGTCCAGGGTCGACATGAAGACCGGCATGGAAGACCTGATTCATCACTTCAAGTTGTTTACCGAGGGATTTCACGTGCCACCGGGCGAGGTCTATGCGGCAGTCGAGCACCCGAAGGGTGAATTCGGCATCTATCTGATTTCCGACGGTGCCAACAAGCCGTATCGATTGAAGATTCGCGCTGCCGGTTTCCCGCATCTGCAGTCGCTCGATGAAATGGCGCGCGGTCACATGATTGCCGACGCGGTGACGATCATCGGTACCCAGGACATCGTGTTCGGGGAGATCGATCGATGAGCGCCGCCGGGCTGCTCCCAAGGCGCTCGCTCCCCCGTGGCGGGACCGGCGCGCAGCGCCGTAGGGTGCACACATGAGTGCGGTTCCTCAAAGCACGCTCGTGCTGTCCGCAGACGCGTATCGGAAGATCGACCGCGAGATAGCGAAGTTTCCCGCCGAGCAGCGCCGTTCGGCCGTGATGGCGGCGCTCGCAATCGCGCAGGACGAAATCGGCTGGGTATCGGACGAGGCGATGGAAGAAGTCGCCGGCTATCTGGGCATGCCGCCGATCGCGGTTTATGAAGTCGCGACGTTCTACAGCATGTACAACCTGAAGCCGATCGGGCGCCACAAGATCGCGATCTGCACCAATCTGCCGTGCGCGTTGTCAGGTGCAACACGCGCCGCCGAGCATTTGAAGCGACGACTCGGCATCGGCTTCAATGAAACCACCTCCGACGGTGCGTTCACGCTGAAGGAAGGCGAGTGCTTCGGCGCGTGCGGTGACGCGCCGGTGCTGCTGGTCAACAACAAGCGCATGGAAAGCTTCATGAGCAACGAGAAGCTCGATGCGTTGCTGTCTGAACTCGAGTTGGCGCCAAGATGAGCGCACAGACGTGCTTTCACGGGCGCCACTTGAGTCCGATGATTCTGGACGGCCTCGACGGCAACAACTGGGGCTTGAAGTCTTACGAAGAGCGCGGCGGATTCAAAGCGCTGCGCAAAGTATTCGACGACAAGTTGACACCTGACGCGGTCATCGCCGAAGTAAAGAAATCCGCGCTACGCGGCCGCGGCGGCGCGGGGTTTCCGACCGGGCTGAAGTGGAGCTTCATGCCGCGCCAGTATGCGGGGCAAAAGTATCTGGTCTGCAATTCCGACGAAGGCGAGCCGGGCACGTTCAAGGACCGCGACATCCTGCGCTACAACCCGCACATCGTCATCGAAGGCATGGCGATCGCTGCGTATGCGATGGGGATTTCGGTCGGCTACAACTACATCCATGGCGAGACGTGGGCCGAGTACGAGCGATTCGAAAACGCGCTCGAAGAAGCGCGTGAAGCGGGTTTTCTGGGTGAGAAGATTCTTGGCTCCGAGTTCTCGTTCCAGCTGCACGCGGTGCACGGCTACGGTGCGTACATCTGCGGTGAGGAAACCGCGCTGCTCGAATCGCTCGAGGGCAAGAAGGGATTTCCACGCTTCAAGCCGCCGTTTCCCGCAAGCTTTGGCTTGTATGGCAAGCCGACGACGATCAACAACACCGAGACCTTCGCTGCGGTGCCGTTCATCATTACTAACGGTGGCGACAAGTTCCTCGAAATCGGCCGCCAGAACAACGGCGGCACCAAGATCTTTTCGGTGTCGGGAGACGTCACGTACCCCGGCAACTATGAAGTGCCGCTCGGAACACCTTTTGCCAAGCTGCTCGAGCTGGCCGGTGGCATGCGCGACGGCAAAAAGATCAAGGGCGTGATTCCCGGCGGCTCGTCGATGCCGGTCGTACCGGGCGACGTGATGCTGGCGACCGACATGGACTACGACTCGATCGCTAAGGCGGGTTCGATGCTCGGCTCCGGCGCGGTGATCGTGATGGATGAAACGCGCTGCATGGTGAAAGCGGCCGAGCGCCTCGCGTACTTTTACTTCGAGGAGAGCTGCGGTCAGTGCACACCGTGCCGCGAAGGGACGGGCTGGTTGTACCGAATCATTCACCGCATCGAGCACGCCCAAGGGCGGCCCGAAGATCTCGACCTGCTGAACTCGCTCGCCGATAACATCCAGGGCCGCACGATCTGCGCACTCGGTGATGCGGCCGCGATGCCGGTACGCGCGTTCGTCAAGCACTACCGGTCGGAGTTCGAGCATCACATCAAACACGG
>JACCSD010000325.1 GCA_013813185.1 Burkholderiaceae bacterium | reverse complement strand
CGACGCCGGGGCTTTTGAGCGAACCAGCGCTTTAGCCCTGGTTCGCGCCGGCGGCGGCGAGTACCGCAGAGCCGTCCCGAAGGGACCGACGTCCAGGCAGCGCGGCGCCGCCCGCCGCTTGCGCAACGCGACCAAGACGAGCGAACGTCCCAGGCAGCGCGGCACCGCCCGCCGCTTGCGCGCCGCGACATCTATTGCGTGCTTTGCTACGACCCGCCAATGCTGCGCGTAGCAAACCTGCAGGCGTACTACGGCAAGAGCCATGTACTGCACGGCGTGGATTTGACTGTCGAGCGTGGCGAGATCGTCAGCCTGCTCGGGCGTAACGGCGTCGGCCGCTCGACAACGGCCAAGGCGATCATGGGGTTAGTCGATTGCACCGGCTCGGTCGAGTTCAACGGCCACGATCTGACCAGCAAGAAGGCGTATCAGATCGCTCACCTGGGTCTCGGCTACGTTCCCGAGAATCGCGACATCTTCCCGACGCTGACCGTCGAAGAGAATCTACGGCTGGGCATCAAGGGGCGCCGTGCGGGCCGCTGGACGTTCGACGAAATGTACCGGCTGTTTCCGCGTCTGCGCGAGCGC
This sequence comes from Burkholderiaceae bacterium, assembly GCA_013813185.1. Lineage (GTDB taxonomy): Bacteria > Pseudomonadota > Gammaproteobacteria > Burkholderiales > Burkholderiaceae_F > JACCZX01. The sequence goes on along the minus strand of JACCSD010000325.1, from coordinate 1,634 downwards.
TCACGCACCGAGGCCGGTGTGCTTTCGGGCGGCGAACAACAGATGCTCACGCTCGCGCGTACGATGATGGGCGATCCCGAACTCGTGATCATCGATGAGCCCACCGAGGGCCTGGCGCCGCTGATCGTGAAAATGGTTGCTGAATTCCTGCAGCACCTGAAGGAGCGTGGAATTTCCGTTTTGTTGATCGAGCAAAAGCTGACAATCGCGCTGCAGATTTCACAGCGCGTCTACGTGATGGGGCACGGCCACATGGTGTTTGAAGGCACGCCCGACGATTTGAAGGCGAACAAGTTGATCCGCCAGGAATGGCTTGAAGTTTGAACACACGATGACAACCCACTATCAACGACGCGGCACCGTCGCGGTATTGCAGATCGACAATCCACCGATCAATGGGCTCGGGCACGTCACGCGCAAGGCGTTGATCGATGGGCTTGGCCACGCGCTCAACGACGAGGAAGTTCACGCCATAGTGATCACCGGTACCGGCAAGGTATTTTCCGGCGGCGCCGATATCAAGGAGTTCAACACGCCTGCGGCGTTGGCCGAACCCAGCCTGCTGCAGGTCATCGACAACGTCGAGCGCTCGGTGAAGCCGGTGATTGCGGCCGTTAACGGCGTTTGCATGGGCGGCGGGCTCGAGCTGGCGCTCGGCTGCCATTACCGGATCGCGACGCAGGACGCGTTGCTCGCGCTGCCCGAAGTAAAGATCGGGTTGCTGCCGGGCGCCGGCGGTACACAGCGCCTGCCGCGCGCAATCGGTGCGGACAAAGCGCTGCAGATGATCGGCAGCGGCGAGCCGGTCGGCGCCGGCGACGCGTTAAAGCAGGGGCTCGTCGCGCGCATCGTGCCGAACACGTCGTTTACTGGCGTGCTCGAGTTTGCGGGCGAGATCGCGCGCAAGAGTAAGCATCCGAAGCTACGCGACCAGGCGACAGCGTTGCCTGCCGGCCAAGCCATCGATGCATTTATCTCAGCGGCGCGGGCGCAAGCTGCGCAACGCTCGCGCGGGCTGCCCGCGCCGATTCGCTGCATCGAGGCAGTCGAAGCCGCGCTCAAGCTGCCATTCGAACAGGGACTGGCGCTGGAGCGCAAATTCTTTATCGAGCTCGTGCAATCGAACGAATCGAAGGCGCTGCGCCACGTGTTTTTTTCCGAGCGCGCGGCATCCAAGATTCCTGATGTACCGGACACCACCCGAGCGCGTGCGATCGACAGCGCGGGGGTCATCGGATTCGGCACGATGGGCGGTGGCATCGCGATGAGCTTTGCCAACGCCGGCATTCCGGTCATCGTGTTCGAGAAAGACCAGGCAGCGCTCGATCGCGGCCTGGCCATGTGCCGGCGCAACTGGGAAGCGACTGCAAAGAAGGGACGCTTGACGATGGACCAGGTCGAGCAGCGCGTGGCACTGCTCACCTCGACCCTCGACTTCAACGCACTCGCCGCCGCCGACATCGTGATCGAAGCAGCCTACGAAGACATGGCGGTCAAGCAGGACGTATTCAAGCGGCTCGATGCGGTGGTCAAGCGCGGTGCCATTCTGGCGACCAACACGTCGACGCTCGATGTCGATCAAATCGCCGCTGCAACGACACGGCCGCAGGATGTGATCGGCACCCATTTTTTCA
>JACCSD010000324.1 GCA_013813185.1 Burkholderiaceae bacterium | reverse complement strand
GTCCATACGTAAAGCTCATCAAACCAGCGCTGCGATCCCACCAGCGTTCGCGTCGGCCACACCAGCGCGCGCACGCGCGAGCCGAAGCGGCTTAGCGAATCTACTGTGGGATCGAGTTCGACCTGGTGGCTGCCGAGCTGCTCGGAATAGAGGGTCTTGCTTGCCATTGATAACAGATCGTGCCACCGCTTTGCAAAATGCAGCGGGTGGCCGATTCTCTGCTAAATACCCGAACTACGGAGTACTAACTTCGCGTGGGTAGCGTAGGCGGCGGATAGGGCATGCGAATCGCGCGCCCTTGACCTAGTTCGAAGCCGACCCGACTGGCAGATTGTTGTTGTTGCCGTGTTTCGAGCGCGCCAACGATCGTGGTTTTCGTGTCGAGCGAGAGCGCGCGAACCTCGAGTGCCAGATCGTTCCAGGCGTCGGTGCGGGCAGAAGTCGTTGCCAGCACCTTGGCAAAGATTGGTTGCACCAGATCAATGCCGGTGAGCTCCATGCTTACCCGTGGCGCGGAAATGCGGTAACCGACCATGAACTGCCATCCGCGCAGCATGTCCGCAAAAGCGCGTAGCCGATAGCGCGAGCGCAAGCGTTGCGGTGCGCCGCGCAACATCACGAACATCCGGTGTGCAAGCAACAGATTTTTCTCGAACAGCTCGGTCAATGGGTCGAGCGAGCGCTCGACCGTGCCGAACGACACCGTAACGGCGATGCGATCGACCAGGTCATATGCCAGCCAGTCAAAGGCATTGCGCAGCGCATGCAGCTGAATGCCGGCGCGCTCGGTCGTCGATGCACTACCGCCCTCGGTCCACAGATACAACTCGTCGAACCAGTGTTGATCGGCCGCTAGCGATCGTGTCGGCCAAAGCGTGGCGCGCACTGAACCGCGAAAGCGGCCAACGCTCTCGCCAGATGATGGATTCGGCGAACCTTGAGGTGACATTTCGTCCTGGTGCAAATTGACCCGGCATTCTGTCGGGAAGCTGCCGGGTGAACATACCCGGAATAGGCGGTCCCGGCCGATCAGGCGCCGGAGCCCGACCGACGCCAGCTAGCAAATCAAGCGCCCGCCGCCTGGCCGTACGCCGCAAAGCGCTCGAGCACACGCCGCATTTCATCGTCCGAAAGCAGCTTCGGTGCGCCAAGCGCACGCACGGCGATATAGGTTTGGGCAAGGTTTTCGACTTCGACCGCGAGCGCGAATGCGCGGTCGAGATCGACACCGCACGCGATCACGCCGTGATGAGCCAGTAGACACGCGCGGCGACTTTCGAGCGCGGCCAACGCGTGGTCGGCCAGTTCCTGAGTGCCGAATGTTGCGTACTGCGCACACCGAATGTCATTGCCGCCGGCAACCGCAACCATGTAGTGAAACGACGGAATGTCCAGTTGCTGGCATGCCAGCGCGGTCGCGTGCGGCGAATGCGTGTGCACGATCGCCCCTGCGTCAGCGCGCGCCGCGTAGATGGCGAAATGAAAACGCCATTCGGACGAAGGCCGCCGGCCGCCGGTCGTCGCTTCAGCGTCATCGACGAACACCAGGTCTGCCACGGCAAGTTTGCCGTACGCGAGCCCGGACGGCGTGATCAGGAAGCCTGCGCGCGCGCCGCGCATGCAACGCGCCGACACATTGCCGGATGTGTTGACGTTGATGCCGGCCGTATTCATCGCAACCGCGGTGGCGATCACAGCGCGGCGTAGTTCGGTGCTGTCCTCGGCGCTCGCGGCCTTCCGTAGCGGAATCATGTAGCGCGCCGAGATTCGGGAAAAAGCGCCGCCAGATCGGCCGGTGCAGCGATACCGCGCTCGGTGATGATTCCGGTGACCAGGCGCGCCGGGGTGATGTCGAAGGCAGGATTGGCCACGGCGGTGCTCTGATCGACGATGCGTACGCTGGCAACAGCGCCGTCGGCAGCGATGCCGGCCACCTGCCTGACCTCATCAACCCCGCGCTCCTCGATCGGCACATTCATCTCGTCACGCAGCGACCAGTCGATCGTAGGCGACGGCACCGCTACGTAAAACGGCAGGCCGTTGTCACGCGCGGCCAGCGCCTTCATGTACGTGCCGATCTTGTTGGCTACGTCGCCGCGCGCGCTGACCCGGTCGGCTCCGACCAGCACCAGATCAACGTCGCCTCGTTGCATCAGGTGGCCGCCGGCGCTGTCGACGATCAGCGTGTGCGGCACGCCGTGCGCCGCCAACTCCCATGCGGTCAACAGTCCTTGATTACGCGGCCGGGTTTCGTCAACCCACACGTGCAACGGCACGCGCGCATCGTGTGCCTGGTAGATGCCGGACAGCGCAGTGCCGTAGTCGACCGTCGCCAGCCAGCCCGTATTGCAATGAGTCAGCAACTGCAACGTACGCTTCAAGTGGGTATGCCTAGCCCGCAGCAAGTCAGCGGCATGGCGACCGATCGACTGGTTCAAGGCGACGTCCTCGTCGGCAATCCGCGCCGCTTCGAGCCACGCGGCGCGCGCCCGCTGCGCCAGCGGTAACGGCGCCAGCGCGGCGCGCATCCGGTCGAGCGCCCAGCGCAGGTTCACGGCGGTCGGGCGCGCCGCGTTCAGGCGTTCATGTGCGGCCGTGAGGTGGCTGTCACTCGCATCCTCGCGCATCGCCAGCGCCAGTCCGTAGGCGCCCGCCACCCCGATCAGCGGCGCACCGCGGACCGCCATTGTCCTGATTGAAGAGAGCACGTCGTCGCTGCCGTGCAGCGTTTGCGTCGCGAAC
>JACCSD010000319.1 GCA_013813185.1 Burkholderiaceae bacterium | reverse complement strand
AGAGATTGAGCAACACCATCTTGCGCACGATGTCGAGGTTTGCGCCGGCGACTTCCCAGTCGCCCGTTATCACCGCGGCGCGCATGCGCTTGAAGGGGGCGAATCGAATGTGCAGATAAAGAGCCATCATCACGAGTCCGACTGCGAGCATCAGATGCACCGACAAGTGCGCATTTCTGAAACCGCCGCCGATCAAAATCATCGCCAATCCACTCGCCAGCACCACCACGATCGCAAGCGCCGCCCACGCCATGAAGCGACCGAGTGCGGACGACAAGAAGGTCAGCCGGGTCGAGGGCTCTTGCAGCCGCGCGGCAGACGGCCGCACGGCAAAGTGCAGAACGAACATGCCGCCGACCCAGACGACGACGCCGAGCACGTGCGTAAACAACAGCGTGGTGTAGAGGATTTTCATTTCACTTTGTCCAGATTAAGTGTTTGCCCGTGGCGCAGCGTCAGGAACTCTTCGGCTCCGATTCCCGCTTTCGCATGCGCGGTAGCGAGATCGGCCAGTGGTTGATCTCAAATGGGGGACATGTCAATCCTGGACTGCGCCTTGCGCAAACTAAACGGCGCCTTCAACTTCGAATCGACCAGCTTGCCCTTGCGGGCGCGGTGCCCGCGCTGCGCTTCCAATGCCGCACCGGTCAGCCGTACTTCAACCGGCTTGTCCGCCTTGCCCTTGGTCGCTGCAAATAGCGCGCCGCTTTCCGAAATCGGCAGCGCGGCGAGGAGCTTTTCGCCGTCGTCCAGGTCCATCAGCGTAACGCCACGCCCGCCGCCCGCAAGCGATTTCAATTCTGTGGCGTCGAATACGAGCACACGGCCGCGCTCGGAAAGGCAGGCAATGAATCGATCGGTCGCAACATCGGCCGCATGCGGGCGCAACGGCTCGGCACCTGGGTCGACATTGATGAACTGCTTGCCCGCGCGCTGCCGCGACGACATGTCTCCAAGCGTCGCCGCGAAACCGAATCCGTTGCTGGTTGCCAGCAATATCGGCAACGACGGTGCTCCGGCGATGTAGGCGACCAGTCGCGTCTCCGGTGCGAGCTCGATCAACGATGTCGCCGGCGCACCGTCACCGCGGGCCGACGGCACATCCCGGACGGGTATCGAATAGATACGACCGTTGCTGCCGACGGCGATCAATGTATCCACCGTGCGGCATTCGAACGCCTCGTACAACGCGTCACCGGTCTTGAACGACAATTGCGTCGTGTCGTGGCCGTGACCGATGCGCGCGCGCACGAACCCGTTTTCGGAGACGATGACCGTGATCGGCTCGTCGCTCACCTTCAGCTCGACGGTGGCGCGCTCGGCGGTCTTGATCAAGGTGCGACGCGGATCCTTGTCGCCGTACTTCTTGGCGTCTTCCTCGATTTCCTTGCCGACCAGTTTGCGCAAAACGGCATCCGATCCCAGCAGCTTGCCCAGCGCCGCCTGTTCCTTGCGCAGTTCGGCGAGCTCCTGCTCGATCCGGAATCCTTCGAGACGCGCCAATTGGCGCAGACGCAATTCGAGAATGTCGTCGGCCTGGCGCTCCGACAGCTTGAACGCTTTGATCAAATCCGGCTTGGGCTCATCGGAATTGCGAATCAGCTTGATCACTTTTTCGATCGACAACAAAACGAGTTGGCGGCCTTCGAGAATATGAATGCGGTCGTCGACTCTGTGTAAACGGTGCTGTGTGCGCCGGCGTACGGTCGCGGTACGAAACTCGATCCACTCCAGCAGTATTTCGGTGACCGGCTTGCAGCGCGGGCGGCCGTCGCCGCCGATCATCACCAGATTGATCGGCGCATTGCCCTCCATGCTGGTGTGCGCCAGCAACGTCCGCATGAATTCGTCGCGATCGATCTTCGATGTGCGCGGCTCGAACACCAGTCGCACCGCAGCGTCCTTGCCGGATTCATCGCGCACGGTGTCGAGCACCGACAGCACCAGCTGCTTCATCTGCTGCTGTTCGCCACTCAGCGCTTTCTTGCCGGCGCGAATCTTCGGGTTGGTCAGCTCCTCGATTTCTTCCAGCACCCGCTGCGCCGACGCGCCCGGCGGAAGCTCGGTCGCGACGAGCTGCCACTGCCCCCGCGCCAGTTCTTCGAATTCGAAGCGCGCGCGCACCTTGACGCTGCCGCGCCCGCTTGCGTAGACGTCCCGGATGTCGTCGCGCGACGAGATAATCTGACCGCCGCCCGGGAAGTCCGGCCCCGGCATTTCGCGCAGCACTTCCTCGAGCTTCGCTTGCGGGTTCTTCAACAGCAGCAGGGTGGCCTCTGCCACTTCGCGCAGGTTGTGCGAAGGAATCTCGGTGGCCATACCGACAGCGATACCCGAGGCGCCATTCAGCAGCACGAATGGAAGACGCGCGGGCAACAATCGCGGCTCCTGCGTCGAGCCGTCGTAGTTCGGCATGAAATCGACCGTGCCTTCGTCGATCTCGTCGAGCAGCAAGCGCGCGATCGCCGTCAAGCGCGCCTCGGTGTAGCGCATGGCAGCCGCACCATCGCCGTCGCGGCTCCCGAAATTGCCTTGACCGTCGATCAGCGGATAGCGCAACGAGAAATCCTGCGCCATACGCACCATCGCGTCGTACGCCGCTTGATCGCTGTGCGGGTGATACCGCCCCAGCACGTCGCCGACGACACGCGCCGACTTGACCGGACGCGAACCAGACGCCAGGCCCATCGCGTTCATCGCGTACAGAATCCGACGCTGCACCGGCTTCTGCCCATCCGAGCCATCCGGCAGCGCACGTCCTTTTACTACCGAGATCGCGTAATCGAGATAAGCCTGCTGCGCATAGCGCGCCAGCGTCAGCGAGTCGTCGCCGTCGCCGCTATCACTGGAGGCAGGAAAGAGAGTTTGTTGTTCAGCCATTAGCGTGCGCCTAGACGGCGCGCCGCAGATTCTACTGACGCCCGCGCGTCGTCGCAGCGCGCAAGCGTTGGGCGGAGCTGGCCTGCCTGGGCGTCGGGCACTTCCGCTCAGCGCGCGGGCGCAAGCGTTGGGCGGAGCCGGCCTGCCTGGGCGTCGGGCACTGAAGTGCCAACCGCTGCGGTACTCACAGCCGCCGCGGCGAAATCGGGCTAAAGCACGATTT
>JACCSD010000312.1 GCA_013813185.1 Burkholderiaceae bacterium | reverse complement strand
GTGATCTGTTTCATCGTTGCTTCCCGCGTTGGTTTTGCCGATTCTAGAGGGTGACGCTTTCCTCGCGAAACCGATTCGTGATCGGGTATCGCCAGTCGCGCCCAAATCCTCTGTGAGTAACGCGAATTCCGATCGGTGATTGCCGCCGCTTGTATTCGGACAAGCGAATCATGCGAACGACCTTGCGCACCATCGCCTCGTCGTGATCCGCCGCCACGATTTCGGCAATCGACCGCCCCCGCTGCATGTAAAGATCGATGATCTCGTCGAGGACGTCGTACGGCGGCAATGAATCTTGGTCGGTCTGATTGGCCTTCAGTTCGGCCGTAGGTGCGCGCGACAGGATGCGTTCCGGAATCACAGGCGCGACCGAATTCCGGTACTTGCACAACCGATAAACGAGCGTTTTCAAAATATCCTTTATCACGGCAAAACCGCCGGCAAGGTCGCCGTACAAGGTCGAATAACCGACCGCGGTCTCCGACTTGTTGCCGGTCGTCAGCACGATCGAGCCATATTTGTTGGACAGCGCCATTAACAGCGTCCCGCGGATCCTTGCCTGCAAATTTTCTTCGGTGGTATCCCACGGCAGCCCGCGAAATTCGCGCGCCAAGATTGAAAGGTAGGCGTCGAAAGCGGGCTTGATCGGCAGCACGTCGTAGCGCACGTTCATCGTCTGCGCCATTCGCTGCGCATCTTCCAGGCTCATAGGCAACGTGAATTGCGACGGCATCATCACCGCGCGCACGCGCTCGGGGCCCAACGCATCGACCGCGATCGCCAAAGTCAACGCCGAATCGACGCCACCCGAGAGGCCAATGATTGCGCCCGGAAAACCATTCTTGCCTAGATAGTCGCGGACGCCGAGCACCAGTGCCGAGTACGCCAGCGCTTCTTCTTTCGGCTCGGCGGCAACAGGTGACGGCTGCGGCACACCGTCGATGAAGTCCACCAGTAGCAGGCTCTCCTCGAACTGCGGCGCGCTGGCCACCAGCTTGCCGTCGCCATCGAGCACAAATGAACCGCCGTCGAAGACGAGCTCATCCTGTCCTCCCACCAGGTTGGCATACACGACCGGCATCCGATAGCGCGTGACGTTCGCGCGCAGTGTTTCGAAGCGCTGCTGTTGCTTGCCCAGATGAAACGGGGAGCCGTTCGGCACCAGTAACACTTCCGCGCCTGCTGATTTCGCACACTCGGGCGCGTACGAGAACCATGTGTCCTCGCAAATATTCACGCCGAATGAAGTGCCGTTGAGCTCGAACACGAGCGGGCGATTGTCCGGCGTGAAATACCGCTGCTCGTCGAAAACGTCATAGTTCGGCAGGTCGTGTTTGCAGTAAGTGCCCAGCACGACTCCACCCTGCAACAGCGAGGCGGCATTGAATCGATGGCCTTCGCGCGCGAGCGGGTGGCCAACGATGACCGCCAGATCCGGAAACTGCAGCAACTGCGCGGTCAACCTCTGCAATGCGTCGTCGCTGGCTGCGTAAAATGCGCCGCGCAGAAGCAAGTCTTCAGGGGGATAGCCGGCTAAAGACAACTCCGGCGTCAGCAGCAGGTCTGCCCCTGCTGCAGCGGCACGCGATGCCGCTTCGATGATTTTTCTGCTGTTGCCCTCGAAGTCGCCGACGGTGCAATTGAACTGCGCAACCGCGACTTTGACGTTAGAACTCATCCGATGAACAACCTTGCAGGTGGCGGCGATTATTGCACGCGCGTCGTGGGCGATCTGGCGACGATCGGTGAGAGCACGTGGAATGCACTGGTCGCAGCGTCAGGACGCGGCAACCCGTTCCTTCGGTACGAGTTTCTGCATGCGCTGCACGCGACCGGCTGCGCGGCACCGCGTTCGGGCTGGGAGATGCAGTACCTGACTTTGTGGCGCGGAGATGGGCTAGCCGGCGCGGTGCCGCTGTATCGCAAGCATCATTCCTACGGCGAGTACGTCTTCGACTGGGCCTGGGCCAGCGCGTATCAGCAGCACGGCATCGAGTACTACCCGAAGTGGCTTGCGGCGGTGCCGTTTACTCCTGTGCCAGGCGCCCGCCTGATCGCGCCTGATTCACGCACGCGGGCGGTGCTGGCCGATGCACTCCTATTGCACGCGCGCGAATCCGGTTTGTCATCCTTGCACGTGTTGTTCGCGCCGGCCGACGAGATCGAGCCGCTGGCCAAGGCCGGAATGCTGACGCGGCGCGCGGTGCAGTTTCACTGGTTCAATCGCGGCTACTCATCGTTCGACGACTATCTTTCGTCTCTCGCGCAGCCAAAGCGCAAGAAAATTCGAGCAGAGCAACGCAAGGTGTCAGCCGAAGGGTTAGCGTTCGAGCGAAAGGTCGGTAGCGACATCGCGGAAGCCGATTGGGATTTATTCATGCGCTGCTACGCAACGACATACGCGGCTCACTATTCGACGCCGTATCTGAACCGCCGCTTTTTTCTTCAGATTGCAGAGTCGATGCCAGACAATCTGTTGATGGTGACCGCACTGCGCGACCAGCGACCGATCGCGGCCGCACTTGCCCTGTTCGATCACGAGCGCCTTTATGGGCGTTACTGGGGGGCGATCGAGTTCGTCCCCTGCCTGCACTTTGAAACGAGCTATTACCAGATGATCGAGTTTGCGATCGAGCACAAGCTCAAAGTGTTCGAAGGCGGGGCACAGGGAGAGCACAAGCTTGCGCGCGGATTTGAGCCGGCGACGACCTACTCGTCGCACTGGCTCGCCCACCCCGCCTTCGCGGACGCGGTCGAGCGATACCTGCAGCGGGAGACCGGCGGCATCGAAGCCTACGTCGACGAATTGAATGAGCGCAGCGCGCTACGCACGCCGTCGAGCTTCGAATGAGCCCGACGCATCTAGCCGCCGCGCTTTTAATGGTGACGATTTGGGGTTTTAACT
>JACCSD010000302.1 GCA_013813185.1 Burkholderiaceae bacterium | reverse complement strand
GCACCGCGATTGGCGACTCGATCACGATCGACGACTTCGCGAAGATCGACTTCCGCATCGCAAGGATCGTCAACGCCGAGCACGTCGAAGGTTCGGACAAGCTGCTGCGGCTGACGCTCGATGCCGGGGAAGGCCGTCATCGCAACGTGTTGTCCGGCATCAAGTCGGCGTACCAACCGGAAGACCTGGTCGGCAAACTGACTGTGCTGGTGGCGAACCTCGCGCCGCGCAAGATGAAGTTTGGCGTCAGTGAAGGCATGGTGCTCGCCGCGAGCCACGCTGATGAGAAGCAGCATCCGGGAATTTATCTGCTCGATCCACATCCGGGCGCGCTGCCGGGCATGCGCGTCAAATAGCGCCGCCGAGCAATGGCAGCAGAAGGCCCAGCTGCGCAATGGCGTGCTCGCCTGGCACGCCTGCATCTCGCACCGTTCCGCCCCTATCTGCTCGATTCGTTGCGCGATTACGACCGCGCCCGGTTCGTCAAGGATCTGTCGGCCGGCGTAACGGTCGGCATCGTTGCGCTGCCGCTTGCGATGGCGTTCGGCGTCGCCAGCGGCGCCAAGCCGGAGCAAGGACTTTTCACCGCGATCATCGCCGGATTTCTGATCTCTGCGCTCGGCGGTTCGCGGGTACAGGTCGGCGGCCCGGCAGGCGCGTTCATTGTGATCATCTACGGAATCATCGCGAAGTACGGATTCGCCAATCTGTTGATCTCGACGATGTGCGCCGGCGTATTGCTGTTTGCAATGGGCTTGACGCGGTTGGGCTACCTGGTCCGCTTCATTCCAGTCTCGATCGTCATCGGCTTCACCAACGGCATCGCAGTGCTGATCATCGTGTCGCAGATAAAGGACTTTCTGGGTCTTTCAATCGACGTGATGCCGGCGGATTTTTTCAGCAAACGCGCCTGATCGCGCTGTCGCTCGGAACGATCAATCCGTACGCGGTTGCGATCGCGGCGGCATCGCTCGCGATCATGCTTTTCTGGCCGCGGCTGTCGTCACCGCGCACTGCAGCCCGCGGGCAACGATTCGTCAGGCACGTGCCGGGAACGATCGTCGCCCTATTGCTCGCCACCGTCGTCGTGGCGATGCTCGACGTCCCGGTTGAAACCATCGGCAGCAAGTTCGGTGGCATACCGCAGCAGCTGCCCTCGCTCGCGCTGCCTGCGTTTTCGTGGGAGCTGGTCAAGCAGTTGGTCGCGCCGACGTTGACGATTGCGTTGCTGGGAGCGGTCGAGTCGCTGCTGTGCGCGCGCATCGCCGACAAATTGATCGACGACCGGCACGATCCGAACCAGGAGCTGATGGCGCAGGGGATTGCCAATTTCGTCACTCCGCTTTTTGGCGGCATTCCTGCAACCGGCACGATCGCGCGCACCGTGACAAACGTGAAGAGCGGCGCAGCGAGCCCGATCGCGGGCATCATTCACGCGCTGACGCTGCTCGCCATCTTGTTGATCGCCGCTCCGCTCGCGGCCCACATCCCGTTGGCGGTGCTGGCGGCGATCCTGATGCTGGTCGCGTGGAACATGGGCGAGTGGCACGAGTTCGCGCGCCTGAAAAACTTTCCGGTCACGTATCGAACGATTCTGCTGGCGACGTTCTTCCTGACGGTGATTTTCGACATTACGGTGGCGGTCGAAGTCGGCCTGATACTAGCCAGCCTGTTCTTCATTTACCGGATCTCGCAGATCACACGCATCGAGTCCATCCCGCTTGCGTCGGCCGAGGCGGGCCGCGGCGTTGAGGCGTATCGCCTGTTCGGCTCGCTTTTTTTCGGCGCCGTGTCGAAGCTGGAAGCCATCAACGATCCGTCCCGCTTTGCGGGTGCGGGCGCGCCCCGTGTGATCGTTTTCGATCTGACGCTGCTGATTTCTCTCGACACCACCGGGATCGATGCGCTGGATACGCTGCGCCGGCAGCTTGCCACGCAGGGAGGAACTTTGATCCTCGCCGGGCCCCACGAGCAGCCATCGTCGATGTTGGCGCGCTCCGGGTTTATCGAGCGGCTCGGCGCCGACAATGTCGTGCCCGATATGCCGGCTGCTTTATCACGCGCCAACGCGTTGTTGGCAAGCGCCTAAACTGCCGACTGAACTCCTTCAGGTTGCAGACCATGCTCCGCGGTTACGAATCCGACATCACGCGCTTTCTGCGCGAACTGAAGCAGAAGAATCCCGGGATCGAGCGCGGACAGCGTGAAGGCCGCGCGATTTTCTGGGATAAGGACATCGACCCCCACCTTTACAAGCGCTACGAGGAGTCCGATGTTCCGCAGCCGGCGTATGTCTACGGGTCGAACATGCTCGCGGGCGAGGTGAAATAGTTGAACCCGGGTGCCGCCGATTTGTTCGATCCGGGCGCCGTAGCGGCGCTCGAGTACGCAGCCGCGGATGGAACACCCGACCGACGGCAGGGCACGGTCGACTCAGTTGCGCTGGCCAGGCTCTACGGCGAGCCGCTGTTCCGGTTGCCCGCTGATTTGTACATTCCTCCCGACGCACTCGAAATTTTTCTGGAAGCGTTCGAGGGGCCGCTTGATCTGCTGCTGTATTTGATTCGCAAGCAGCACTTCAACGTGCTCGACATTCCGATGGCGCCGCTGACGGTGCAGTACCTGACCTATATCGACCAGATTCGCGCCAAGAATCTCGAACTCGCAGCGGAGTATCTGCTGATGGCCGCGCTGCTGATCGAAATCAAATCGCGCATGCTGTTGCCCCCGCGCAAATCGGCTAGCGCCGATGAGGCCGAGGATCCGCGCGCAGAACTCGTGCGCCGGCTGCTGGAATATGAGCGGATCAAGCTGGCTGCTCGGCACCTCGACGAGTGGCCGCGCGCCGGGCGCGACTTCCTGCGGGCTTCGGTGACGATCGAGCAGTCGCTCGAAAGGCGCTTCCCCGACGTCAACGCGATCGACTTGCGCGATGCATGGACCGAGGTTGTCAAGCGCGCTCAGCTTACGGCGCGGCATCACGTCAGCCGCGAAGAGCTGTCGGTGCGTGAGCACATGAGCTCGATCCTGAAAACGCTGCGGCAAACGAAGTTCGTCGAGTTCGGCGACCTGTTCGACGCCGCGCGCGGCCCCGCGGTCGCGATCGTCCATTTTCTCGCGCTGCTGGAACTTGCGCGCGAAGCGCTGATCGATATCACTCAAGCGGCGCCGTTTGCGCCGATTTACATACGACTGGCTTACACGCCTAGCTGATAACCGATGATCACTGTGCGACTGCTGACGATTGTCTTCTCGCTCTACTCCGCTGCGTCCGTCGCGCAGATGAAAGCGCCACCGCCAGCGACGCCCGGCGCCTCGGTCACGATGCCGGCCGGAGACTCTTCGAATGCTTTTAGGGAAATCGCCGCGCAGGCAGCCGGAGAGAAGTGGCTGAGTCTGCTCGACCGCGGTGAGTACGGCACAGCCTGGGACCAGTGCGCACAACTTTTTCGTCAGCGCGTAACGCGTGAGCAGTGGATTGACTCACTGCCGTCGACGCGCGGCCCGTTCGGAGCGATGAAGTCGCGCAAAGTCGAAGTTGCCGGCTACAAGACATCCTTGCCGGGCGCTCCCAATGGCCAATACGTCACGGTGCGTTACCGCTCCGACTTTGAAAAGAAGGATGGCGCGGAAGAGCTGCTCACGCTTGCGTTTGAAGACGGCGTCTGGCGGCCGACTGGGTACTTCATTCGCTGATTGAGTGATCGACTCCCAACAAGCGTTCCTGCTCGGAGCGCTGTTCTTCGCAGCGTCGGTCTTGTATTCCTCGGTGGGGCACGGCGGCGCGTCGGGTTACCTGGCGGCGATGGGGCTGTTCGGCGTCGCCCCGGCGGTCATGAGGCCCACCGCGTTGGTGCTGAACATCGCAGTGGCCTCAATCTCGCTCTACAAATTCTCGCGTGCGAGCGGATTTCGCTGGCGACTGTTCTGGCCTTTTGCCGTCGCAGCGGTGCCCACGGCATTCGTTGGCGGGAGGATCCAACTTCCGATCGTCTGGTTCGGAATCCTGGTGGGATGCGTGCTGCTGTTCTCGGCAATCCGGCTGTTCATCGAGACACTCGTCACCGGTAAGGGAGCTCGCACGATCAAAGGTCCGCCACCCATTGCTCTTGCCGTGGTGCTCGGTGCCGCAATCGGCTTGTTGTCGGGTCTGACGGGAGTAGGAGGCGGAATTTTCTTGAGCCCGCTTCTGGTTCTGACGGGTTGGGCGACGGTGCGCGATAGTGCCGCGCCCACCGCAGCTTTCGTACTGGTCAATTCGGTGTCTGGCCTACTCGGACTTCTCAGCCGACAACCCGCATTGCCGGAAGCGCTTCCCTATTGGATTGCCGCTGTCATTGTTGGCGGCCTGATCGGCGCGAGCTACGGATCGCGGCGCTTGGGTAATAACGCAATGCGGCAAGCACTGGCAGCAGTGCTGGTCATTGCGGGTGCGAAGATGATCTTGTAGTGCCTAGGGCGCGGACTGCAGGGCGCCGATCATGCGCGTCGTGCCGGTAATGGCACGCGCCGCGTAGGGGCGCGGCGAATCGATGGTGTAGCCAGGCACAACGCCGGCTGGCAGATTTAGCTGCGGCAGCAGCGTCGACGCGGGCCAGAAGTTGGGCGCGGCGACATTCGACGCACCAGGAATCTGCGTTGCGTTGGTGACGACATTGCTCGTCTGTGTTGCCGTTCCGCCACCGAGCAGAGACGGATTGCCGGTGCCTGCGAAGATGTTCGCGGTCAGAGTGACCACCGCTCCCGACCCGATGTCGAAGAAACTGCCGCCAGAGTAGGTCGACACCACTGTGTTGTGCTCGAGCGTCAGCGAGTTGTAACTGGCACCCCAGATGTTCGCGTAATGCGTGATCAGGATCGAATTGCTCGCGAACGGACCCTTGTGCAGCAGATTGCCGCGCAGCACCGCGCGGCCGCCGTTGTCGAAGTTCAGCAGGTAGCTGGAGGTTCCGTTGCTGCCGTCCGCGAAATAGCTGTTCTCAATGATGTTCTCCCGCGCACGCGTCTTGAAGTTATGGCCGACCTTCGCTTCATGGAAGAAGCTGTAACGCACGTTCAGGAGACCGATTTCCCCGATATAGATGTTATGCGTGTAACCGTCGCCAAAGCCGTTGCGAGCGAACTCCGAATACTCGACGGTGATCGTCGAGTCGATACCGTTGCCGCTGAGAATGCCGTTCTCGTTGTCGTAGAAGCCGACATCGCGCAGCGTCAGGGTCGGGCCCTCCTGGCGGATGCCGGCCCCATTCTGATCAGGCACTTTGGCATTGTGGAACTCGACGCTGTGAACTGTGGTGTTACGTCCAGCAATGACCCAGATGCCTTTGCCACCCTCATGCACGCCATCGGCATACAGTTTGGCGCGCCCGCCAATACCGCAGATGGTCAGGTTGTTGGCGTTCCAGAGCGCCACGTCGCCGCGATACTCACCCGCGCTGATGTGGATCGTGTCGCCGTTCTGCGTGGCAGCCGCGGCCGCACGAACTGTTACGTACTGCTGCCCCGGGCCAACGGTCAGGACGCGGCCAGTGGCCGTTGGGCAGGCCAACGATGCCGGCGGCGTTGGAGAAGGTGACGGAGCGGGCGGCGGCGGAGCAGGCGTTGGCGATGGCGCTGGACTACCGGCTGCGGGCGTTGCCGGACTGTCGGATCCGCCGCACGCCGGGATCGTCAGCGCGAAAAAAAGCGCTGTGGCGCTTACTCTCGAAAGCCGTAAAGACTGGGCCAAACTGTACTCCAACTTTGATGTGCGAGAGATGTGCGCTGTAGGCGCACCGCGCACGAGTGAAAATGATAGCGGACCGCAGCGATCGGAGATTCACCTCATGGAGCGCGGTGCTGCGGGATATGTCGCCGCTGCCTGCTTCTACTCGCTCATTCGGCGGTGAAAAACCCCTTCATCTTGTCGACGAAGCTCTTCGAGCGAGGGGAGTGTTTCTCTCCGCCCTCGCTCATCGACGCATCGAACTCACGCAGCAGTTTCTTCTGCTTCTCGGTCAACCGCACCGGCGTCTCGACGACGATATGGCAATACAGGTCGCCCGGGTAACTCGCGCGCACGCCTTTGATGCCCTTCCCGCGCAGGCGAAACGTCTTGCCGGTCTGTGTGCCTTCGGTGACGTTGATGCTCGCCTTGCCGCCGAGCGTCGGCACTTCGATTTCGCCACCCAACGTTGCACCGGGAAAGCCGATCGGCACTTCGCAATGCAAGTCGTCACCGTCGCGCTGAAACACATCGTGCGGTTTCAGGTGAATCTCGACGTACAGATCGCCGGGCGGCCCGCCGTTCATTCCAGGCTCGCCCTTGCCGGTCAGGCGAATGCGCTGTCCTTCATCGATGCCCGCCGGGATGCTGACCTCGAGCACCTTGTTCTGCTTGACGCGGCCGGCGCCCTGGCAGTTGGTGCACGGATCGGGAATGACTTTCCCGGAGCCGCGGCACGTAGGACACGTTTGTTGAATCGAAAAGAATCCTTGCGACATGCGCACGTTGCCGGAGCCGCTGCACGTGCCACACGTCTTGCTGCTCGTGCCGGGCTTCGCACCCGCGCCCTTGCACACATCGCATGTTTCCCAGCTCGGGACGCGAATCTCGGTTGCGAAACCGTTGGCCGCTTGCTCCAGCGTGAGGTCCATGCTGTAACGCAGGTCCGCGCCGCGATAAACCGCACTACGGCCGCCCGCCCTGCCCGCAGCGCCGGCGCCAAAGATGTCGCCAAAAATGTCGCCGAATGCATCGGTGAAGCCGCCGAAGCCGTCGGCTCCTGCGCTGCGGCCAAAGCCGCCCATGTTCGGATCGACTCCCGCGTGACCGAAGCGGTCGTACGCCGCTTTTTTCTGCGGGTCGGACAGCATCTCGTAGGCTTCCTTGGCCTCCTTGAATTTGTCTTCGGAGGTCTTGGCTGATTTTTCGTCACCCTTGATCTGATTGCGATCAGGGTGATGCTTCATCGCCTGCTTGCGATAAGCCTTTTTGATGTCGTCGTCCGAGGCGTCTTTGGCGACACCCAGCACGTCGTAGTAATCCCGCTTTGCCATTGCCCCTCAATTCCAACGCAAAACCCACAAACGCAAAACGCCGAGTTGAGCGGCGATACAGTCGTCCGCTCGAACTCGGCGAGTTAAACGCGGTAGGAACTATCCGCGCTTAACCTCTTTGAAATCGGCGTCGACCACGTCCTCATTGTTCGCGGTCGCATCCGCCGTCGCCGCTTCAGGTTGCTGCGCCGCTTCCGCCCCCGCCGCCTGCTGCGCATCGGCATACATCTTCTCGCCGAGCTTCTGCGAAGCGGTCATCAGCGCCGTGGTCTTTGCTTCGATCGCGTCTTTGTCTTCGGTCTTCAACGCGTCTTCGACATCCTTGATCGCGGCCTCGATCGATTCCTTCTCGCTCGCCTCGAGCTTGTCGCCATGCTCGGTCAGCGATTTGCGGATCTGGTGCACGCTTGAATCGGCCGCGTTGCGCGCCTGCGCCAGCTCGAAGCGCTTGTGATCTTCGGCCTTGTTGGCTTCGGCGTCCTTGACCATTGCCTGGATTTCGGCTTCCGTGAGACCCGAGTTGGCCTTGATCGTGATCTTGTTTTCCTTGCCGGTCGCCTTGTCCTTGGCGCCGACGTGCAGGATGCCGTTGGCGTCGATGTCGAACGCAACCTCGATCTGCGGCAGGCCGCGCGGCGCCGGCGCGATGCCTTCGAGGTTGAACTCGCCGAGTAGCTTGTTGCCGCCCGCCATTTCACGCTCGCCCTGGAACACCTTGATCGTCACCGCCGGCTGATTGTCGTCGGCCGTCGAAAAAGTCTGCTGGAACTTGGTCGGAATAGTCGTGTTCTTCTGGATCATCTTGGTCATCACGCCACCCAGCGTCTCAATGCCAAGCGACAGCGGCGTCACGTCGAGCAGCAGCACGTCCTTGCGCTCGCCCGACAGCACCTGGCCCTGAATTGCAGCTCCGACCGCGACCGCTTCGTCCGGGTTCACGTCCTTGCGCGGCTCCTTGCCGAAGAACTCCTGGACCTTTTCCTGCACCTTCGGCATGCGGGTCATGCCGCCGACCAGAATCACGTCGTTGATGTCGGTTGTTTTCACACCGGCATCCTTGATCGCGATGCGGCACGGCTCGATCGTCTTTGCGATCAGCTCTTC